>NZ_OY782507.1:3435000-3527500 GCF_963677725.1 uncultured Cohaesibacter sp. | reverse complement strand
GATCAGGGCGGCTTCCGCGTTGCAGAGGAACCGGTTGAGAGCTTCAGCCCGATGCCAACCTCGGAAGCCATTACCAATCTGCGCAGTGGCCCACGCCTCAATGTCTATGACTCGCTGTATCAGACCGCCCTCAATAACGGCGTGAAACCGGAAATGATCGATGAGCTGATCAAGATCCTTTCCTTCGATCTCGATTTCAAAGCCAAGGTCAAACCGGGCGACTCGTTGCAGATCTTCCACTCCATTCCGGAAGATGGAGATGAAAAGAAAGCCGAAATTCTGTTTGTTGAAGTTCAGCTGGGTGGAAAAACCAAGCGATATTATCGCTTCCGCGCGCCAGATGACGGTCTGGTCGATTATTATGATGAAAATGGCCGCTCGTCGAAAAAGTTCCTGATGCGCAAACCGATGCAGGGCGGCAAGTTCCGCTCACCCTTTGGTTGGCGCCGCCATCCGATTCTCAAAATTTCGCGCCTGCATAAAGGCGTCGACTGGTCCGCTCCGCGCGGCACACCAATCATGGCTTCAGGCAATGGCCGTATAATCAAGCGCCGCTGGTCGAGCGGTTACGGGCGTTTCTTGCAGATCCAGCATACCAATGGATACGCCACCGGCTATGCCCATATGAGCCAGTTCGCACCCGGCTTTGAAGTGGGGGATTATGTCCGTCAGGGCCAGATCATCGGCTATGTCGGCTCCACCGGCCTGTCGACCGGTCCACACCTTCACTATGAAGTAACGGTCAATGGGCGCCATGTGGATCCGATGCGTATTCGCCTGCCGCGTGGCCGGTCACTTGATGGGGACATGCTTGCCACCTTCACTGATGAGCGCCAGCGAATCGACGAGTTGCTCGGCAAACCAAGCAACATCAATGTTGCCAACGCGGACTAAATATAAAAGAGAGAAATGGCATCATTCATGTCATCGACAAAGTGATGTTGCCATCGAGCTGGAGCGCCTTCAATCCAAACCGGGTTACCGGTTTGGATTGAAACGCCATGTCTCAGTATCGAATTGCATTCTCAAAAACGGGCGTCCCCGAGAATTGATCTGAGCTGATTTGTCACCATTTGGCATAAAGAAAGCCCCGGAAAACCAGTGTTTCCGGGGCTTTATTTTATTCGTTTTGCAGACCGGCCAGTGATCAGTCTTCCAGACCGAAGGTCAGCGCATCATCCTTGACCAGAACATGCACCCGCGACCCATCCAGAATCTTGCCAGCCAGCAATTCTTCTGCAAGTGGATCCTGCAAATAGCGCTGGATCACCCGCTTCAAAGGCCGCGCCCCATAGGCCGGGTCATAGCCTTTGTCGGCAATCCAGTTGACCGCATCGGGATCCAGCACCAGCTCGATCTTGCGATCCGCCAGCAAGTCGGACAAATAGCGCATCTGGATCTCAACAATCGACGCCATATGCTCGCGCATCAACCGATGGAATATGATGATTTCATCGATTCGGTTGAGGAATTCCGGACGGAAGGCACTGCGCACCACATTGAGCACATTCTCCCGATCCTCCGGCTTGAGATCCGTCTCTTCACCAGACAACAGGAATTCCGCCCCAAGGTTCGAAGTCATGATGATCAGCGTGTTGCGGAAGTCCACTGTCCGCCCCTGCCCGTCAGTCAGACGCCCGTCATCAAGCACCTGCAACAGCACATTGAAGACATCCGGATGCGCCTTTTCAATCTCGTCGAACAGAATCACCTGATATGGACGCCGCCGCACCGCTTCAGTCAGCACGCCACCTTCCTCATAACCAACATAACCCGGAGGCGCACCAATCAGACGGGCAACCGAATGCTTCTCCATGAATTCGGACATATCGAGCCGAACCATCGCGCTTTCATCATCAAACAGATAATCCGCCAGCGCTTTAGTCAATTCGGTCTTGCCGACACCGGTTGGCCCAAGGAACATAAACGAACCAATTGGACGATTTGGATCCTGCAATCCGGCCCTTGCACGACGCACGGCTTTGGAAACAGCCGCCACGGCATCGGCCTGACCGATGACCCGTTGAGCCAATTCGCTTTCCATCCGCAGCAATTTGTCTCGCTCGCCTTCCAGCATTTTGTCAACCGGAATGCCGGTCCAGCGCGAGACCACATGGGCAATGTGATCCGCCGTCACCGACCGCTCGACCATGGCATTGGACTGGGTGTTTCTTTCATCCACTTCGTTCAATGCCGCCTCAAGGCGCGGAATTTCGCCATAAGCCAACTCACCGGCACGGGTCAGATCACCGCGACGCTGGGCCTGTTCCAGAGCAACACGCGCTTCGTCCAGCTGCTCCTTCAGCTTGGTGGCATCAGACAATTTGTCTTTTTCCGACTGCCAACGCTGGGTCAACACAGCTGAATCCTGTTCCAGCTGGGCAACTTCATCCTCGATTTTGACAAGGCGATCCTTGGAGGCCTCATCTTCCTCTTTTTTCAGCGCCTCGCGTTCAATCTTGAGCTGAATGATTCGCCGATCCAGCTCGTCCAGCTCTTCCGGTTTAGAATCCACCTGCATCCGCAAACGCGATGCCGCTTCGTCCATCAGGTCGATCGCCTTATCTGGCAAGAATCGGTCCGTGATATAGCGATCCGACAAGGACGCAGCCGAGACCAGCGCATTGTCCGAGATCCGAACCCCGTGATGGAGCTCATATTTCTCTTTCAAACCACGCAGGATCGACACCGTGTCAGAGACCGTCGGCTCACTGACCATCACCGGCTGGAAACGACGAGCCAGAGCGGCATCCTTTTCGACATGCTTGCGATATTCATCAAGGGTCGTCGCACCAACGCAATGCAACTCACCGCGTGCCAAGGCAGGTTTCAAGAGGTTCGAGGCATCCATAGCCCCGTCCGCCTTGCCTGCACCGACCAAGGTGTGCATTTCGTCAATGAACAGCACGATTTCACCAGCAGCGGCTTCAACCTCGCTCAAGACGCCTTTCAACCGCTCTTCAAATTCACCACGATACTTCGCCCCTGCAATCAGGGCTCCCATATCAAGGGCAAGCAACCGCTTGTCTTTGAGCGATTCGGGTACGTCGCCATTGATGATGCGCAGAGCCAAACCTTCGGCAATGGCGGTTTTACCAACCCCCGGCTCACCAATCAGCACCGGATTGTTCTTGGTCCGACGCGACAGCACCTGGATAGCGCGGCGAATTTCGTCATCGCGACCAATCACCGGATCAAGTTTGCCGTCTCGGGCATCCTGCGTCAGGTCACGCGCATATTTTTTCAGCGCCTCATAGCTGTCTTCCGCCGACGCACTGTCTGCGGTCCGGCCCTGACGCAATTGCTCAATGGCATGATTGAGATTCTGTGGCGAAACGCCTGCCTTTTTCAGAATGTTGGCCGATTCGGCTTCCGGCGTCAGGCTCAAAGCCAGCAACAGCCGCTCGACCGTAACGTAAGAATCGCCCGCTTTCTTGGCGACCTCTTCAGCCTTTTCAAACAGCTTTGCCATCGATGGCGACAGGTAAAGCTGTCCCGCACCGCCACCGGATACGGACGGAATACCGCTGAGATGGGCTTCCAGCAAACGGCGCACTTCCGCCGACTGGCCACCCGAACGATCAATCAGGCCAGACGCGAGGCCCTCCTTGTCGTCCATCAAAACTTTGAGAATATGTTCCGGCAGGAAAGCCTGATGCCCCTGCCCGATTGCGTAAGTCTGCGCAGACTGCATGAAGCCGCGCGCCCGCTCTGTATAGCGTTCAAGATTCATAATCTGTCTCCTTGTGCCCAACCGGATCATCCAAACTGCAAAGGCATGATCTGATTGCCACTTAAATTACGGCCATTAAACAAGCTCCCGGCCTCTGCCAGCAAGCCCGATTGTTCGGCCAACTCCCCGTCTCTCCCAAGCGGCAAGAAACAGGCTCACGACTAATATAGTGTTGCAATTACGTCACAAAAGGGGGATGAAGGAAAAAGCTTGAAACAAACATCTCATCGCGCCATTTGCCTTCATCAGCCAACGACGATCTGAGGATTTTTCCATGACCATCGCACTCGCTTCGATCTATCGCTATCCCATCAAGGGTTTTACCGGTCAGAAACTGGATCGGGCTGATATCCGAGAAGGAAAGCCACTTGCATGGGATCGCGCCTTTGCCATTGAAAATGGCGAGAGCGGATTTGATCCCAACGCACCGACCCATTTTCCGAAAATCCATTTCCTGATGCTGATGAAACAGCCAGAACTGGCAACCCTCGTCACCCGGTTTGATGATGAGAGTGGTGCTTTTTCCATTCATCAGGATGGCAAGATGCTGGCCCAAGGCAATCTGTTTGAGCCAGACAGTATGGAGGTGGCCTTGCAAGTAATGGCATCCCATTGCAACAAGCCGATGCGCGGCGCGGCGAAACTGCTCCATGCCAAGGATTTTGCCTTCACCGATTCCCGCACACAGGATCTCACCCTGATCAATCTGGCAAGCGTGACAGATCTAGCGTCCAGAATTGGCAGCGATCTTGACCCCCAGCGCTTCCGCGGCAATCTCTATATCGAAGGGGCCGAGCCTTGGCAGGAGCATGATTGGGTCGATCAGGTGATCAAGGTTGGCGATGTAACCTTCAAAGTGCGCAAACGCACCACGCGCTGTGCCGCAACCAATGCCAACCCAACCAGCGGAGAGCGTGACCAGAACATCCCCAAAGCCCTCATGGAGCATTATGGTCATACCGACTGCGGCATTCACCTCATGCCCTTGACCGACGGTGAGCTGACCATCGGCGATCCCCTGACCTTGCCATGAAGGTGCCAGTTTCAACATAAAAAACCCGCCAGCTGGCGGGTTTTTTCTTTAATTACACAGACGCTATGGCGTCTCAATCCTCAGCAGCAACGGCAGCGGGCTTTTCCTTTGGTGCAGCATCACCGCCCTCACCACCTTCAGCCTTGCGCTCAGCAGCCGTTGGACGCTTGCGCGAGCGATAGGTGGTGCGCCTGCGGCGGCGCGGAGCACCGGCAGCGGCCACTTCATCATCAACCACTTCCGCAGGCGGCTCAATCACTGGCTGCTCACCTGAACCCGGCACCTCGGCTATGGCAACCACTTCCATCTCGGATGCGGTATCCTCAACCTCGACACCATTGTTGTTGCTTGCCTCATCGCCATTATCGCTGTTGACGTTGGCTGGTTTGCGGCCCGCATTGTTGTTGGGGCCATCGCCATTATTCGGACGCCCCTCATCACGGGATGCGGGCTGTGGCGCAGGCTGGGAAGCAGCAATGATGCGCAAATAATGCTCGGCATGCTGATAATAGTTTTCCGCCATCACCAGATCACCCGATGCAATGGCATCACGGGCTAGAGACTGATATTTTTCCGCAATGTGACTGGCTGTGCCACGAATTTTCACATCAGGACCGTTGCTGTCGTAGGATCTAGACAACGGATTGGCCGCTTTGCGCCCGCGACCGCGTGTCCGATTGCTTTTCTGGCTCTGTCGCATTGCTTTTGTCTTTCGTAATAAATAGCTGAATCAATAATCAGCATTCAAACCAACTGATGGGGCTCAACAGACACCAATTTCAGTCTGATACTTCAGACCATGGCATCGAGCTGACATCCTGTTTGAAAAGTCCCCAAGCGCTAACGATCCATCGATCGGCTCGCTTCTTAGACTGAAAAAGTTTGAAATTCTGCTATCCGGTCACCTGAAAAGGATTTTCCGATAGACGTTTCAATACTGGCCAAGGTTCACACCAAATCAACCAGTCGCTCACTTGATTGCATTCAACTTATCTGTCTGGGGCACAAATTCAAGCCCATTGGCGCGCTTTTGTCCAAAAGCGGCCCATGCTTTCAACAGAAGATTGGATAAAATTGGTGCTTTCAGGCCGGATTTGCACCCTTTTTGCTTATCAGCAGAACGCGATCATGCCCGGCCAGATCCTGCCGAATCTCACAATTCATGTGATTTGGCCCTGAAAGCTGATATTGTTGCGAAAGAAGCAATATATCATTGGCTTGCCGATATCCGAATTCAAAGGCCATTACATCCGGTCGTCTATCCCATGATCCGATGGTCGAGAAAATGGCCTCATAGGCCTCAAGACCGCTCACACCTGAAACCAGCGCCTGTCGCGGATCATACTCTGCCACATCCCGTTCGAGACCCGCCATTTCCGCATCTGCCAGATAGGGTGGATTGGATATCAGGATATCAAAATCCGGCCCGATGGCGCTGGCATAATTGCCCTGAATGAAAGACGCCCGGTCTGCAAGCCCCAACGCGTCCGCATTGTGGCGCGCAACACCAAGCGCCGCTTCACTGATATCAACCCCGATGCCATGCGCATTGGGCAACTCGGAGAGAAGCGACAGCAAGAGGCAGCCCGATCCTGTCCCGATATCGACAAGTCTGAGCGATGCGGTGCGATCAGAAACGGCATCCAGCACGCCAGCAACCAGCGTTTCACTATCCGGACGCGGCACCAGAACATCCGCCGTAACCTTGAAGGACAAGCCCCAGAATTCCCGTTCCCCCACGATATGGGCAATCGGCTCGCGCTCAAGCCGTCGCACCATCAGAGCCTCGATGGCCGCGGCCTCATCGTCCCCAACCACACGATCAAATTGCAGGATCAGATCAGTTTCCGAAAGGCCCAAGGCATGACAGGCCAACAGCCGCGCATCAAGCCTTGCACTTTCAATACCCGCCCCGGCCAGACGGTCAGCCATCCCTGCAATCGTCTGATCAAGTCGCATCAGATTTCGTCAGCTTCTACGGCTGCCAACAACTGGGCCTGATTTTCGGCGATCAGCGCGTCAATCAATTCTGGCAAGGCTTCACCGGACAGCACTTTTTCGAGCTTGTACAGGGTCAGATTGATCCGGTGGTCGGTCACACGCCCTTGTGGGAAATTGTAGGTTCTGATCCGCTCGGACCGGTCTCCTGACCCCACCTGACCACGCCGCGCATCGGCGCGCTCACTGTCTGCGCGCTCCCGCTCCGCTTCAAACAGACGCGCCTGCAACACCTTCATGGCGTTGGCACGGTTCTGGTGCTGGGATTTTTCCGACGATGTCACGACAATCCCGGTTGGCAAGTGGGTGATACGCACCGCCGAGTCGGTCGTATTGACATGCTGACCGCCAGCCCCCGAAGCCCGCATCGTATCGATGCGTATATCCTCCGACCGGATATCAACATCGATGTCCTCGGCCTCTGGCAAGACAGCGACCGTCGCCGCAGACGTGTGAATACGCCCCCCGCTTTCGGTTTCCGGCACGCGCTGCACCCGATGAACACCGGATTCAAATTTCAACTTGGCAAAGACACCGACACCGGAAATGCTGGCTATGATTTCCTTATAGCCACCAACGTCGCCCTCACTGACAGACATCAGCGAGACCTTCCAGCCACGATCCTCGGCATATTTCTGATACATCCGGAACAGATCACCTGCAAACAGAGCCGCTTCATCGCCGCCCGTTCCAGCCCGGACTTCGAGAATTGCGCTTTTGTTGTCGGCAGAATCTTTCGGCAACAGCAGGATCTGCAGATCACTCGCCAGCGCATCAATGCGTTCTTCGGTCGGCTTGATATCCATCTGAGCCAACTCGCGCATATCCGCATCCATTTCCGGATCGGACAAAATATCCTTGAGGTCGTCCATCTCGCGAAGCGCTGCAACATAATCGGAAGCGACCTTGGCAACCGGCTCCAGCTCAGCATAATCGCGGCTCAATTTGACATAGACATCCGGTTCCGGACCGGCAGCCATTTCTGACGAAATCGCGTCAAAGCGCTGAATGAGAGCCTCAACCCGGCCCAATGGAATTGTGATTCCCGACATCGTTACATTCCTCAAGCCGCGAACACCTGCCCGACCGGCCACCTACAGAAAACAGACAGGGACCATTCCAACCGCCAGACAAACTGGCATTAGAGGGTCACTATCTCAAAAGATACACGCCCGCAGCCCAGTCGACACGGGTCGGCCAGAACGCATTCAACCAGATCGCTAAAGATTGGTAGCGGGCAAGTGAAGATCGTGCCGTTCGGCAAAATCCGAAAGAAAGGCCTTGACCGTATTGCTGTCCGTCGCCGTTTCAAGCAGCGGCAGAAACTCGACTTCGAGCTTGTCCAGCGGCAGATCAAGGATCATTGATTTGACCGGCCCGATGAAGGACGGCGCCATCGACAAACGACGACAGCCAATTGCTAACAGAGCCATAGC
Organism: uncultured Cohaesibacter sp.; assembly: GCF_963677725.1. Taxonomy (NCBI): domain Bacteria; kingdom Pseudomonadati; phylum Pseudomonadota; class Alphaproteobacteria; order Hyphomicrobiales; family Cohaesibacteraceae; genus Cohaesibacter; species uncultured Cohaesibacter sp. The sequence continues at coordinate 3,519,300 of NZ_OY782507.1, read as the reverse complement.
CCCCAACGGCTTGCCCGCGAGCTCGCCACATACCGTGATCGGTACATCACAGGCCTTGCCTTTATCAATCACCAGTTTGAGCGCCCGGATAAAGGATGGCGACAGCGAGCTGAAACGCCCGGACAGCCGGGTATTGCCCCGATCGCTGGCCATCATGAATTGGTGCAAGTCGTTTGTGCCGATGGATATGAAATCGACCCGCTCCATCAAGTCATCGAGCTGGAACAGCAGTGAGGGCACTTCAAGCATAGCGCCAAGGCGGATCTTGACCGGCTTTTCATAACCATGGCGCTCCAGATGGGCCACTTCGCGCTCAAACAGGTCTTTGGCCACGTCATATTCATGCACTTCGGTGATCATCGGGAACATCAGGCGCAATTCACGCCCCGCTGCCGCATGCAACATGGCACGCATCTGGGTGCGCAACAGACCGGGCCGATCAAGCCCGAGACGGATGGCACGCCACCCCATCGCCGGATTTTCCTCTTGCGCCATGCGCAGAAAGGCCAGAACCTTGTCCCCTCCCACATCGAGTGAGCGGAATGTGACCGGCATGCCACCGGTGATATCAAGGACCTTGCGATAGACCCGTTCCTGCTCGCGCATCCGCGGGAAGCTGGCAGCCACCATGAATTGCAATTCGGTGCGGAACAGGCCGATGCCCTTGGCGCCAGCGCCTACCAAATTCGGCAGATCCACCAGCAGCCCGGCATTCATCAATAGATCGACCGATGTCCCATCGCGAGTGATGGCAGGCTTGTCGCTCAGCTGGCGATATTGTTCCTGTCGCCTGGCCCGGAAGCGGACCTGATCAATATAGGAGGCTTCCACATCCGATGGCGGACGCAAATGCACATGCCCCATATCCCCGTCAACGATGATCGCATCGCCATCTTCGCACAGCGAGACAACCCCATCCGTCTGACCGACGGTTGGGATGCCAAGGGCCCGCGCAACGATCACCACATGGCTTGTCGGCGTGCCTTCCTCCAGAACCAGACCACGCACATGATCCCGGCCATAATCGAGCAGTTCCGCCGCGCCCATATTGCGCGCAATAATGATGGCATCTGACGGCATTTCACCGCCATCGACCCCAAGCTTGTTTCCCATCAGCTTGCGCAGCAGGCGGTTGGCAAGATCATCGAAGTCATGCAGTCGATCACGCAAATACGGATCGGTGGAGCGCAGCATCCGGGCGCGCGTATCACTTTGCACGCGCTCAACGGCGGCTTCCGCGGTCAGGCCGGAATGAATGGCCTCCTTCATCCGCCGAACCCAGCCACGATCATAAGCAAACATGCGATAGGCTTCGAGAATTTCCCGATGCTCGCCCCCGTGGGAAATATCATCCCGGTTGAGCAGATCATCGACGGACAGACGCAGCTTTTCAATCGCCGCCTCAAGACGGCCTTCCTCGCCCGGCAAATCCTCGGCAATGAGGTTGGTAACCACGACGCGAGGCTCGTGCAGAACCACATGCCCAAGGCCGATGCCCTCGGCCATCGACAGACCTTCAAGCCGCATTGGCCGGACCATGTCAAGGTCCGTATCCGGTCCGGAAAGACCGCGCAGCTCGCCAGAGGCAATCAGCTCAGCAAGCACCATTGCGGTGGTTTGCATCGCTTCGACTTCCTCATCGGAATAAATCCGCTGGGTCTTATTCTGCACCACCAGAACACCCAGCACGCGGCCGGCGCGCAGCACAGGCACACCAAGGAAGGCGTGGTAGATTTCCTCGCCCGTTTCCGGACGATAGGCAAAGGCAGGATGCTCCTGCGGCTCGGACAAGTTGAGAATGCGGGCTTCGGACGCGATATGGCCCACAAGGCCTTCGCCGACATTGAGGCGCGTCAGATGAACGGAATCGGGATTGAGACCTTCGGTCGCATAGAGTTCGAGCTGATCATCGGCTCTCAAAACATAGACCGAGCAGACCTCGGCAACCATGTTGGCCGCGATCAGACACACAATCTCGTTCAACCGATCCTGCGCATCGGTTGGCTTCGCCATCGTTTCCCGAAGGCGTCGCAACAATATGCGCGGCCCCACCACATTTCCCCGCATTAGGGATACTCCGATCATCCGCCACAGCCAGAGCACAACAGCATCTGGCACATCACGTCCTGCAAGACGTCATCTATGAACCCCGACTCAACGCTCGCTGATCAATCGGGAAACAGAATCTGATTGCGAGCACTATGGCATGAGGCCCGCAAGCAGATCAATAACCGCCGGGAAGATTGGAACGGCAAAGAAAACAGTATTTTGTCTACATCTATGCCAAACGTACGTCCCGGTCGATCATATCTGACAATTCAGTCGCCTATTGGCCATCCAGCCCATAGAGCGAATGCAGAGCGCGCACTGCGAGCTCGGTATATTCAGTGTCGATCAGGATCGAAATCTTGATTTCAGATGTGGTGATCGCCCGAATATTGATGCCTTTGTCAGCCAGCGCCTTAAAGGCCTGAGAGGCAACACCCGCATGGCTGCGCATACCAATGCCGATGACAGACACCTTGACCACATCGGTCGACCCTTGCAGCACCGCATAATTGATATCGCTCCGAGCATCCTCAAGCACGGTCTTGGCCCGATCGAAATCACCCTTTGGCACGGTGAAGGTCATGTCGGTGATGGTGCCATCTTCAGAGATATTCTGCACAATCATGTCGACATTGATGTTGGCGTCGGCAAGCGGACCAAATACATGGGCGGCGATGCCGGGCTTGTCATCGACACGCCGCAGGGAGATCTGCGCTTCGTCTCTTGAATAGGCGATCCCGGTTACAACCTGTTTTTCCACAATCTCTTCCTCGTCACAGATCAACGTTCCAATCGGAACATCGCTATTGAGCAATTCTGGGGCGTCTGGTTCGACAAAGGAGGAACGCACGAATGTACGAACATTGTGAACCATCGCCATTTCAACGGAGCGCACCTGCATGACCTTGGCACCAAGCGAGGCCATCTCAAGCATTTCCTCATAGGAAATCTGATCCAGCCGCTGAGCCACCGGCACGATGCGCGGGTCGGTGGTGTATACCCCGTCCACGTCGGTATAAATATCGCAGCGATCAGCCTGAATGGCGGCAGCAATTGCCACCGCACTGGTGTCGGATCCGCCACGCCCAAGGGTGGCAATCCGATTGTCAGGTCCGATCCCCTGGAAACCGGCGACCACAGCCACCTGGTTCATCTCCAGTCGCTCGACCAAGCGCGAACCATCGATTTCCTCGATTCGCGCCGCCCCATGCACGCCATTGGTTTTAAAGGGAATTTGCCATCCGAGCCAGGAACGGGCATCGACACCCATATTCTGCAACACCAAGGCCAGAAGACCCGATGTCACCTGCTCACCGGAGGAGACGACCGTATCATATTCGCGGGCATCATAGAGCGCAGAAGCGTCTTCCACCCAGCCGACCAGCTCGTTGGTCTTGCCAGCCATGGCAGACACAACGACCGCCACCTGATTGCCAGCATCCACTTCGCGTTTCACATGTCGGGCAACCCGCCGGATGCGATCAAGATCGGCAACCGACGTTCCCCCGAATTTCATGACAAGGCGAGCCATGCATATTCTCTTTCTGTCATTGTTTTCGTTATATGAGCCTGACGCAGCACATATATTTGCAGCACCCACGCCAATTTGCGCATAGTCATACTCGGCAGAGGCTTGTCTTGCAAGGACTCAACGTGGTGACTTTTATTCCCCTTTGAACGCGCAGTTAAAAATCCGGTTGCGCAGTCGCCACCGTATGGATAAGCACACAAGAGCCGCGTTTTTTGGCAAGGTCTGGTCCATGCACGCTTCGTGGCTGCAATTTCAGGGAAAGGCAGAACAGATGACGACACAAACCACATTTACCGGCAGCACCGTTGATGAGGCCGAAGTCGCGCGCTTTTCTGCCATGGCTGCGGAATGGTGGAGCCCGACCGGCAAATTCCGCCCCCTGCATAAATTCAACCCCACCCGCGTCAAATATATTCGTGACAAGCTGATCACCCATTTCGGACGCGACCCGAAAGCACAGCGCCCACTGGAAGGCCTGCATATTCTCGACATTGGCTGTGGTGGCGGTCTGCTATGCGAACCGCTCTGCCGAATGGGGGCAACGGTTACCGGGGTCGACGCGTCCGAAACCAATATCGGCATTGCCAGCACCCATGCCAGCGAAAACGGCCTCGACATCACCTATGAAGCCACAACATCGGAAAGCCTCGCCGCCCGCGGCGAAAGCTACGATGTGGTGCTCACCATGGAAGTGGTCGAACATGTCGCAGATATCGAATTGTTCCTGCAATCAAGCGCCAGCATGGTCAAACCCGGCGGCCTGATGTTTGTTGCCACCCTCAACCGCACGCTCAAAGCCTATGCCCTGGCGATTGTCGGGGCTGAATATGTCCTGCGCTGGCTGCCCAAAGGCACCCATCAATGGGAAAAATTTGTCACGCCGGACGAATTGGAACGCGCGCTGCATCCAACCGGATTGACAGTGGAAGAACGCACCGGCGTCACCTACAATCCGCTCAAGGATAGCTGGTCCCTGTCCTCCGACATGGATGTCAATTACATGATTTATTGGCAAAAGCCTGCCTGAGCGCGACAGGAGCGCGGATCAGTTCTGATCCTCGGGCAAAACCGGCAGCGGCAAGCAGTCAATACCATCCTCGGCCAGCGACTTGACCTCGTCAATGCTCGCCTCGCCATAGATGCCCCGCGGCTCTTTTTCCTTGAAATGCATCTTGCGGGCTTCTTCGGCAAATTTGTCACCGACATAGTCGGAGTTGTCCACCACATGCTTGCGATAGGCCCGCAGCATGTCCTTGAGAGCTTTTGGATCAATCTCTGCCCCGTCGTTGGAGACAGGAACAGGCACGCTCGTCTCAGCCCCTTGCGCGTCAGGCATCTTGCTTGACCCGGATTGTTTGACGGCCGGATTGCTCTGCGGCAATGGCGCAATCGCATTGGGGGCGTATGGTTCATTCTGGCTGCGAGTGCCGGTCACGCGCGGTGCCATCAGCGATTTTGCCACCGACGCAGAGCCGCAGAAAGGGCATTCCAGAAAGCCATCATGGATCTGGGCCTCGCAATCATCACTGTTGCGAAACCATCCTTCAAACTGATGATTCTGGTCACATCGAAGCGAATATTTGATCACTGGATTCCCTGATCCTTTACCCTCTGGCCTCAACTATAAAATACCTGCAAGCCGCACGGCTCATAAAGCCGAACGAATGCAGCATGATACGGCAATTGGCGCTAGATATCAAAATCTCTGTCATGGGTCAAAGACGGAACCGCCTGTCGGCATTTGTGCACCAGCGCCATATCGATGTCAGCGGCAACAAAGCATGGCTCATCCTCGGCTTCCACCAAAACCTTGCCCCATGGATCGACAATCAACGAATGACCATAGGTCTTGCGGCCATTTTCATGGGTGCCCCCTTGCGCGGCGGCAATGACAAAAGCGCCGCATTCAATGGCCCGCGCCCGCATCAGAACCTGCCAATGGGCGTCTCCGGTCTTCTTGGTGAAGGCAGCCGGAATGGCGAGGATCGAAGCGCCCTTTTCCTGACACAGTGCCCGATAGAGATAGGGAAAACGCAGGTCATAGCAGATGCTCAACCCCAACTCGCCCCATGGCAGGGCAACACTGACGGCCTTTGTCCCGGCCTGAAAACTGTTCGATTCCCGATAGCTTTCACCATTTTCCAAGTCCACATCGAACATGTGGATCTTGTCATAGGTCGCAGCCACCGATCCGTCCGGTGCCAAAACCACCGCGCGGTTCGCCGCTTTGGCTTCACCACTCTCAGGGTCGGTGACAAGAAAGGACATCGAGCCGATATGCAACCAGATCGACAATTCCCGGGCAAGAGCCTGCATCCGCTTGAGGCCTTCATCCTCACCTTGAGGGGCAATGATCGCCATCAGGGCCTTGCGGCTCATTTCCATTGTCGAGGTCTGTTCCGGAGTTTGAATATAGGCACATCCATCAGCGGCAGCCTCGCGGATCAGCCGCTCCGCCAAATCCAGATTGGCCCCGACCTCGCGGCCACACCGCAACTGCACACAGGCTGCCCGAAACTTGTCCATCTTACTCTCCAGACCCCACTTTTATCCTCGTTTGCTCCATCAACACAATGGCGTGATCAGCCTCCTCAGGCGGCCAGTAGGCCGTCGAGCTTGCCCGCTTTCTCAAGGGCGAACAGATCGTCACAGCCCCCCACATGGGTCTCGTCGATAAAGATCTGCGGGAAGGTCCGACGACCGGATTTCTTGATCATTTCCTGCTTGATGTCAAAGTCGAAAGTGGCGTCAAGTTCGCGGAAAGCCACGCCTTTATCAGCCAGCAATTTCTTGGCAGCGACGCAATAGCCGCACATTTGACGGGTATAGATGACGATGTTTGCCATAGGGGTCTCCAGAATTAGCACCTCTCTTCAGCCGCCATACAAGTGGCAGAAAAAAGCGAATGTCTATAACAATTTATCCCGGTTATATGGGCTTTTCCCCGCTTCCTACAACCCGGGCAAAGGTAATTATGCAGATTTCCCCGACCTCGGCCCGGCGCAAGGTCCGGCAACAAGCCTCCAATGTTGCCCCCGTCGTCCAGACATCATCAACCAAAACCACCCGACGCCCGGACAGGGTCAGTCGGTCAGGCAAGAACAACTGAAATGCCCCATCGACATTGCTCCGGCGCGCCTCTCCACTAAGGCCAACCTGCTGCCGTGTAGGGCGCACACGGCGCAGTAGATCCGGCTGGAAGGTCAAACCGGTTTGCTTGGCCATCGCCTTGGCCAGCATCGCTGCCTGATTATAGCGCCGCCACCAAAGCCGAGTGACATGAAGCGGCACCGGAACAATCCAGCTGTCCGGGTCATCAAGGCAATCCGCCCCGGCCCGCACCATCCAACGCCCCATCACCGTCGCCAGATCCGTTCGATCATAATATTTGAGTTGATGCACCAAAGACCGCGCCGTATCGCCAAAAGCTGTCACACTGCGCGCCTTGTCGTAGACTGGCGGATGGGCAAGCACCGAACTGCTGACCATCTCCTCCCCCATATCATAGGCGAACGGCAGACCGGATATGGTGCAATAGGGCTTGTCGATCCATTCCATTTTCGACCAGCAGGCCGCACATAAATGGTTCGAGACCTCAAGAGTGGCACCGCACCCCGCACAGCGTGGTGGAATGATCAGATCCAGACAGACCGAACCAAGCCGGGCTACTGTGTCTTTCACCGAAGCCCGAACAACACCGGGCGCGGGCTCTTCTTCCCCGTCCCTTTCTAAAGAGCTGGAAGATCCATGGCCTTTTGCCGTCCAAAGCTTCATAGTGTCACCCATTGACTTGCACCCTGCCCGCCTCGTAGCAACAAGGCAATCGCCCTTGGGGGCAAGTGTGTCGCAATGGGGGCAAGTGTGTCGCAATGCGCAATCCCTGACAAGCAAAACAAGAATCAAGCCAACCAGAAGCAGTTATCATGAGCGCCATTCCGCAAATTTTTGACCATGCCCTTTTGACCGCCCGACGCGTCAAGGCGTTGAAACGGGCGGAACAAGGCGCGGACTTTTTGTTAAGAGAAGTTGCAGAAGATATGGAAACCCGCCTGTCGATGGTTCTGCGGGACTTTCCTGTCTGTGTGGAGCTGGGTGGCCATACCGGCCTGCTGGCGCACCGACTGACGGCGCGCAAAGGCACCGAGCAGGTCTATCGCCTTGAGCAACACCCAGATTTTTTCCAGAGCAGCGAGCAAGGCATCGTTGCGGACCCGGAAATGCTGCCGCTCGCCGCAGAGAGTTGCCACCTGATTGTCTCGCCGCTCTTTCTTCATTGGGTCAATGATCTGCCAGGCAGCCTCATTCAGATCCGTCACGCTCTCAAACCCGACGGCCTGTTTCTCGCCACCCTTCTGGGACGTGACAGCTTGCAAGAATTACGAGATGTCTTTCTGACCGCCGACAGCGAGATATCCGCTGGTGCCAGCCCGCGTGTTGCCCCTCTGCCCGACCTCAAAGATATGGGCAGCCTGATGCAGCGGGCGAGCTTCACCCTGCCCGTGGTCGATCAGGACAGCCTGACCGTGCGCTATGACACGATGTTTGATCTAATCCGTGACCTACGCCAAATGGGAGCGACCAACATGCTGATGGATCGCACCCGACTTACCATGCGGCGAGCCACCCTGATGCGCGCAGCAGAGTTATATCACCAAAGATATGCTGACGAGGATGGCCGCATTCGTGCCACCTTCCAGATCCTGTCTCTGTCAGGTTGGTCACCTCATGAAAGCCAGCAAAAACCCCTGCAACCGGGCAGCGCGAAAACCTCGCTGGCAGCCATTCTGCCAGACAAATCAGGGTGAGTGATCAAAAAAGAGAGAGAAGAGCCGGTGTCAAGATGAGTCGGCGAGGATCTTGTCAAACAAGTCCTGGGCCCTCTCAAGCCCGGCAAAGGTGAGGTCATGCATCAAGGTGACGAGCGCCAATCCGATCACACCAAGCAGCATCGCATATTCCAGCGCAGTGGCGCCATCTTCATCGCGCAGGAACCTCTTGATCCGATCATGCATCCCAACATCCACCAAAGTGTCTCACCTTGCTGCCACCGCTACCTTAGGAAACCCTAGCGGCAATGGATGAACGGATCTTCAAGAGATGTCTTTTCTTCTCACTGACTATCGGTTTTTGGAAAGTCTGGCTAACAAAGGCTTAAAGCCACATCAAGAGGTAGGCAGAATGGGTCGGCACTCTCAAACGCCCAACAGATCGACAAGAGGCGGGATAAGCGGAAGATCAGCAGGCGGCATCGGATAATCCTTCAAGGCCCCCGCCCGCACCCATTTGAGCTGCTGCCCTTCCTTGGCCACCGGAGTACCCTTCCAACGGCGACAGATATAAAGCGGCATCAGCAGATGGAAGTCGGCATAGGCGTGGCTCGCAAAGGTCAGCGGAGCCAGACAGCTCTCCCACGTCTGGATGCCCAGCTCTTCTTCCAGTTCACGCACCAGACCCACTTCAGGCCGCTCACCTGCTTCAAGCTTGCCGCCGGGAAATTCCCACAGTCCCGCCAGATTCTTGCCCTCGGGACGCTGGGCAATCAGGATTCGATTGTCCTTGTCCACCAGAGCAACAGCAACAACCAGCAGCAGGCGGATCGCCTTGTCCGCCTCTTCCTTTGTGTGGGTCATGATATCAAGTCCGTTCTGCTGCGCTCAGGAGCGATAATCGCCATTGATCGAGATATAGCCGTGGGTCAGGTCACAGGTCCAAATGGTCGCCTGCCCATCGCCCACGCCCAGATCGGCGCGGATCTCGATTTCGTCATTCTTCATGTAATCGCTGGCCGCTTCCTCGGAATAGTCCGGATCGCGCAGACCTTCGACCGCCAGACGCAACGGGCCAAACCAGATGGACAATTTATCGCGGTCCGCCGCTTCCCCAGCCTTGCCAACTGCCATCACGACGCGGCCCCAATTGGCATCTTCCCCCGCAGCGGCCGTCTTAACCAGCGGACTGTTGCCGATCGAAAGCGCCACCCGCTTGGCAGCCGCATCATTGGCCGCCCCTGTGACGGTGACATTGATCACCTTGCTGACGCCTTCCCCATCCTGAACCACCTGCTTGGCCAGATCGATCAGCAGCTTGGACAAGGCTTCGGAGAAGAGGGCCACGCGGTCGTCTCTGAGCTGGGTGATTTCGGCACAGCCTCGTGCCTTGGCAGCACCAGAGGCAAACAGCATCAGCGTGTCGCTGGTCGAGGTGTCACTATCAACCGTGATCGCATTGAACGAGGTGTCCACATGCTGGGACAGCATTTTCTGCAGCACATCCGCAGCAATCGGCGCATCGGTGAAAACAAAACTCAGCATCGTCGCCATGTCAGGCGCAATCATGCCCGAGCCTTTTGCCATCCCATAGATCCGCACTTCAACCCCGTCGATATCAACGCTCGCCGTTGCCACTTTCGGGAATGTATCGGTGGTCATGATGGTTTTGGCAGCATCAAGCCAAGATGCATCCTGCTTGGCATCATCCATCAGACTTTCAAAAGTCGCCGTAATCGGCGCCGGATCGAGCGGTTCACCGATCACCCCGGTGGAAGCCTGATAGACCATTGAAGGTTCGGCACCCAGCTTGGCGGCAGCCGCATTCGCGATGGCCTCGACCGTCTGCTCGCCCTTGATACCGGTAAAGGCATTGGCGTTCGATGCATTGACCACCAGCGCGCGCGCAACCCCATTCGCCAAGGATTTGCGGCACCAATCCACCGGAGCGGACGGGCACTTGGATTTGGTGAAGACGCCGGCAACCGTGGTGCCTTCATCCATGGTCACCACAAGCACGTCATTTCGACCCCGATATTTCACACCCGTTGCCGCAACGCCGACACGAAAGCCGTCCAGCGCGGTCATCTCAGGGAAGTCCTCAGGGGCAAAAGGGGAAGGCTTGAGTTCCATGATGCAGGTCCTTGCAACAAAAAAAGGAGAGAAACCCGGACGCACCCTCAAGTGCGCTTTGGTCCCTCTCCTTACCCTTTGACGCGAAGAAATACCAGAAAAACTGGACTTATTTCACAATCTCGACTTTGGCCTTTTCCTTGAGTTCTTTCAGCAACTGGGAAAATTTCTGCTGTACGAGAAAGCCGCGGATATTGTTTTTTACATCATCATAGGAAGGCTTTGGCTGCTCGCGCTTGTCTTCCACCAGGATCACATGCCAACCAAACTGGGTCTGAACCGGCTTCTTGGTGTATCCCCCTTTATCGAGGGCAAAGGCAGCCGCTTCAAATGCAGGCACCATCTGGCCTTGGCCGAAATAGCCAAGATCGCCACCATTGGCACCGGACGGGCCTGTGGATTTTTCCTTGGCAAGCGTGGCAAAGTCCGCACCATCATCAAGCGCCTTGATGATATCATTAGCTTCGGCTTCATCCTTCACCAGAATGTGACGGGCTTTTACTTCCAGCTTTGCCGGTGCAGCAGCGATCTGGGCGTCATAAAGCGCCTTCATGTCGTCTTCCGTGACAGCGGATTCCACTTTGGCACGGAAAAACTCGTTGCGCAGCGCCTTCAGTTCCAGATAAGCCATCTGCTTTTTGTAGAAATCACTCTTGTCCAGACCCTCTTTCTTCGCAGCAGCAGCCACGATCTGCAGATCGACAAGCGCGTTGGTCAGCTGGGCTTTCTGCTGCTCGGCAGGCATTTTGCCAAGACGCGGACCCAACTCCTGCGTGATGAAACCCAGCTCACTGGTGGTCAATGCCTTGCCATCCACGGTGGCAACAACACTATCCTTGCTGGCATCCTGTGCATAAGAAGCGGGAACCGCCGCCAACACAAGAAAAGATGTCAGGGCGGTCGCTGCCGACCGTGTGAAAAAGGCTCGAACCATCTTAATATTTCCCATCATTGTTCACCGAGGAACGAAAAAACACGAAAAACTCGCCTGTCAGGTGACCTACCTGCCTTTGTTGGCGTTGACAAGACTGAGGCCCAATCTTATCTGTCAGCCGTGCAGTTTGTTGCCAGATCTATATCTGGACTGTTGACATTCATTATTCAAGTCGGGACGGTTTCGCCCGAAAGAAGCCAGTCTCGCCGCAATTGCGTTACAAATATGGCCGTCACTGCTTGAGACGGCAATGTATAAGGAAGGATCCGGTCTATGGTCGGTCTTGGAGCCATCGCTCGCAAACTCTTTGGGTCGGCAAATGATCGCCGCATCAAGGGATATCATCCCATCGTTGCAGCCATCAATGCGCTGGAAGAAGAAATTTCCCAATTGTCCGATGAAGAGCTGCGCAACAAGACTGCGGAGTTCAAAAAACAACTGGAAGAGGGGACCAAGCTCAGCGATCTTCTTGTGCCAGCCTTTGCCACCGTACGAGAGGCCGCCAAACGCACGCTCGGTCAGCGCCATTATGATGTGCAGCTGATGGGCGGCATGGTGCTCAATGACAGTGCCATTGCCGAAATGCGCACCGGTGAAGGCAAGACGCTGGTTGCCACCCTGCCCGCCTATCTCAACGCCCTGACAGGCCGTGGCGTCCATGTTGTCACCGTCAACGACTATCTGGCCAAGCGTGACTCCGAATGGATGGGACAGGTCTTTGCGTTTCTGGGCATGACCACTGGCGTCATCATTCACGGTCTGGATGATGATGAACGCAAAGCTGCCTATGATGCCGACATCACCTACGGCACCAACAACGAATTCGGCTTTGACTATCTGCGCGACAATATGAAATACGAAAAGGCGCAGATGGTTCAGCGCGGCCATTATTTCTCCATCGTCGACGAAGTGGATTCGATCCTCGTTGACGAAGCGCGCACGCCGCTGATCATTTCCGGCCCGCTGGATGACAAGTCGGACATGTATAACACCATGGACACTTTCATTCCGAAACTGTCCGAAGGCCATTACGAGATCGACGAGAAATCGAAAACCGCCACCTTCACCGAGGAAGGCACCGAAGCCATCGAGGCAATGCTCAAGGAAGCTGACATGCTTCAGGGTGAAAGCCTCTATGACATCGAGAATGTTTCGATCGTCCACCATCTCAATCAGGCCCTGCGCGCGCACAAACTGTTTTCCCGCGACAAGGACTATATCGTCAAGAATGATCAGGTCGTGATCATCGACGAATTCACGGGCCGCATGATGGAAGGTCGCCGCTTTTCCGAAGGTCTGCATCAGGCACTGGAAGCCAAGGAGCATGTCTCCATCCAGCCGGAAAACCAGACGCTCGCTTCCGTTACCTTCCAGAACTATTTCCGCCTGTATGAAAAACTCTCCGGCATGACCGGCACGGCCCAGACCGAAGCCGAGGAATTGATGGACATCTATAGCCTTGAGGTTATTGAAGTGCCCACCAACCTGCCGGTTCAACGTATCGATGATGACGACGAGGTCTATCGCACCACCCGCGAGAAAGACATCGCGCTGGTCGCCCTGATCAAGGATTGTCAGGAGCGTGGCCAGCCGACCCTGGTTGGCACCACCTCGATCGAGCGCTCCGAAGAATTGTCGGCGCATCTGAAAAAGGAAAAGATCCCGCATCAGGTTCTGAACGCCCGCTTCCACGAACAGGAAGCCATGATCGTCGCTCAGGCAGGCAGCCCGGGTGCCGTAACGATTGCCACCAACATGGCTGGCCGCGGCACCGATATCCAGCTCGGCGGCAACCTCGACATGCGCATCGCTCAGGAAATCCCTGAAGATGTGCAAGGCGAAGAGCGCGAAGCACGGATCACCGAGATCAAGGCCGACATCGAAGCCAAGAAGCAAGTCGCCCTTGCCGCTGGCGGGCTTTACGTGATCGGCACGGAACGGCATGAAAGCCGCCGCATCGACAACCAGCTGCGTGGTCGTTCCGGTCGTCAGGGCGACCCGGGACATTCAAAATTCTTCCTGTCTCTGGAAGACGACCTGATGCGCATCTTCGGCTCTGACCGCATGGACGGCATGCTACAGAAGCTTGGCCTGCAGGAAGGCGAAGCCATCATCCATCCATGGATCAACAAGGCGTTGGAAAAGGCTCAGAAGAAGGTCGAGGCCCGCAACTTCGACATTCGTAAGAACCTGCTGAAATTCGATGATGTGATGAATGACCAGCGTAAGGTCATCTTCGATCAGCGTATCGAGCTGATGAATGAGGAAGGTGTTGTCGAAGTCGTCGCCGATATGCGCCACGAAGTCATCGAAGAGATTGTTGCACAGCATATCCCTGAAAAAGCCTATGCCGAACAGTGGGATGTGGATGGTTTGCACGACGATGTGCAGGAATATCTCAATCTCGACGTGCCGGTGAAGGACTGGGCACAGGAAGAAGGCATCGCGGACGAGGAAATCATCGATCGTCTGAAGCGCGCCGCCGATGAGGCCGCCGCTGCCAAAGCCGCCAACTTCACCCCGGACCTGATGCGTCAGGTGGAAAAATCCGTTCTGCTTCAGATTCTCGACCATCTCTGGCGCGAGCATCTGGTGGCTCTGGATCACTTGCGCAACGTCATTGGCTTCCGCGGCTATGGCCAGCGTGACCCGCTGCAGGAATACAAGACCGAAAGCTTCGAGCTGTTCCAGGCCCTGCTTGTCAATCTGCGCAAAATGGTCACCCAGCAATTGGCCCATGTGGTGCTGCGTCAGGAAGAGCCGAACCCGTTCGAGCAGCAGGAACTGCCTGAAATGCACGCCATGCACATTGATCCGGACACCGGTGAAAATGAGTTGGACGCCCCGGCAGACGGCGAGGCTGGCGACGTGCCGAAAGTACCGCGTAACGCCCCCTGCCCTTGCGGCTCTGGCAAGAAATACAAGCATTGCCACGGCAAGCTGGCTTAAATAGTCCTGCCATTCCAATTAAAAAAGCCCCGCAGAATCAAAAGCCTGCGGGGCTTTTCTTTTGCCATGAGACCGACCGGCAGCAACGGGCGATCTTACCCCTGTCTGGCCCGATCGATGCAATCCTTAAGAGAGGAGCGTTGCTGCCCCGCACTGTCAAAATTCGCAAGGTCCAGCCAGCTTTCATAGCCTTCTTTCAAGGCGGGCCATTCGCTATCGATAATCGAGAACCAGGTCGTGTCCCTGCTCTCCCCTTTTATCACCATATGCTGGCGGAACACGCCCTCATAGGCAAAGCCGAACCGCTCAGCTGCCCGTTTGGAGGGCACGTTGTGGTCGTTGCATTTCCATTCAAACCGGCGATAGCCCAAATCTTCAAAGACATGCTTCATGAACAGATAACAAGCCTCCGTCGCGCCTCGCTTGCGCGATAGCAAAGGCCCCCAATAGATGCTGCCAATCTCGATCGAGCCATTGGCGACATCCATCCGCATCAGGGCCTGACGACCCGCCGCCTTGCCGCTTTCAAGATCAATGATCGCATAGAAGAGTGGATCGCGCTTTGCCGCCTGTTCGGCAACCCAAGCCATGAAACGCGTCTCATCCTCTGGTGGGGCCTCAAACAGCCAACGGAATTTGTCTTCCTTGTCACTCACATTGGATGCGGCAAACAGCTCGTCCCCATGACGCCCCGCATCAAGTGGTTCAAGCCGCACATAACGCCCCTCAAGGACAGTGTGCGGAGGAAAAGGTCGGGGCGTCCAATGGGTCAAATCCAGTGTCATATTGATGAATGCCTCTTTCGGTCGATCACTTGACGGAGCTACCAGACTAACCCAACCACCAGCGCCAGCCAGTCACACGATTGCGTTTCACCCAGAAATTTATTGGAACCAAAAGCCACCACACGCATTTTCAGCATCAAAGCACTGGATCTGAGACACAAATAGAATAAGCTGAACCCATTGCGACAAACCCAAGTGAAGGTCACATGCCCGCCACTATGCCAGACAGCTCTCTCACCTTCGACCAGATTGCCCTTTTCTACCTCTTCGGCTTTGTCTTTGCTATGCTGTTGTGGGGCCGAATCCGGTATGACGTCATCGCCTTCGGTGCCTTGGTCATTGCGCTTTTGCTGGGTCTTGTGCCAAAGGACCAGGCTTTTTCCGGCTTTGGCCATCCAGCCACCATCATCGTCGCCCTCGTGTTGGTCGTATCACGCGGCTTGGTGCTGTCCGGCGCGGTTGACAAGATCACGTCTCTGGTCATCGACAAGGACCGTTCCTTGCAAAGTCATGTCTCCATTATCGGTGCGGCGGGGGCCTTGATGAGCGCTTTGATGAACAATGTCGCCGCCCTCGCGCTCCTCATGCCGGTCGACATTCAGGCGGCGCAAAAGTCGGGTCGCAGCCCATCCCTTTCTCTGATGCCATTGGCCTTTGCCACCATTCTGGGCGGCATGATCACCCTGATCGGCACCCCACCCAACATCATCATCGCCGCCTTTCGCGAGCAGGCTTTGGGGGAACCCTTTGCCATGTTCGACTTTGCGCCCGTCGGATTGGTAGCAGCCACCGCAGGCATGGCGTTCGTCGCCCTCATCGGCTGGCGTTTGATTCCCGGTGCTCAGAGCCGACGCGACGAGACCGAGGACCTGTTCGAAATCGGCAAATATGTTGCCGAGGTGGTGGTCATCGAAGACAGTACGGCAGAAGGCCAACTGGTCCGGGAGCTCGACGAGCCCTGCGAAGAGCATGACATTGCCATCATGGGGGTCATCCGCAACGGCAAGCGCCTCGCGGGCAACAGCCGCAACACCGAATTGCGCGCCAAGGACATATTGGTACTAGAAGCCACACCTGAGCAGATAGACAAATTTGTCGGCAGCCTCAAGCTGGGCTATCAACGCAAGCCTTCCGAGGCCCCAGTCGCCGCCCGTGGCATGGAGCTAACCGAATGCGTGGTACCGGCTGATGCCCGCATTGTCGGGCGCTCATCCATGTCCGTGCGGCTTTTGTCGCGCCGCAATGTAACCCTGCTTGGAATATCCCGACAGGGAACCCGTTTTTACGAACGCGTCCGCAAGGAAAAAATCCAGGCCGGTGACGTGCTGTTGCTGCTCGGCCCGGCCGATGCCCTCGCCGACACCGTCCGCTGGCTCAACTGCTTGCCATTGGCCAACCGTGGCCTGTCCCTCACCCAGCATGGTCGCGCCGGTTTGGCCGCAGGCCTCTTTGCTCTTGCGATTATCGCTGCCAGCCTTGAACTCGTCTATCTGCCCATCGCGCTCGCCGCAGTGGTGGTGCTCTACACCCTTTTGGAAATCGTCCCCATCCGCGAGGTCTATGACACCATCGAATGGCCCGTCGTTGTCCTCCTTGGCAGTATGATCCCGCTTGGCACGGCCCTTGAGAATTCTGGCGGCACCAGCCTGATCGCCGGCTCGATCCTGTCCCTGACCGAAGGCCTTGCGCCGGCCATCATCCTGACCATCCTGATGGTAGTCACGATGACCCTGTCCGATGTGCTCAACAACACGGCCACAGCCGTGGTCGCAGCTCCTATCGCAATCGAGATTGCCAACCGCCTCGGCGTCAACCCCGACCCCTTTTTGATGGCCGTGGCCGTGGCCGCGTCTTGTGCCTTTCTCACCCCTATCGGGCACAAGAACAACACCCTGATCATGGGCCCCGGCGGCTACAAGTTCGGCGACTATTGGCGCATGGGCCTACCGCTCGAAATTCTGATCATAGTCATATCGGTCCCCACCATCCTTGTGGTCTGGCCTCTCTGAGCGAAAAAGCGCCACACAATCAACCTGTCACCGGGATGGGATGCCTGACTTGCGTCCTACCCGGCAATATGCACAAAGCAACCACAATCTCCGTCTTTTCCCATTGCACCATCGCAACGCATCAGCTAAGAAGTCCGACATATCTTCG
Organism: uncultured Cohaesibacter sp.; assembly: GCF_963677725.1. Classification (NCBI taxonomy): domain Bacteria; kingdom Pseudomonadati; phylum Pseudomonadota; class Alphaproteobacteria; order Hyphomicrobiales; family Cohaesibacteraceae; genus Cohaesibacter; species uncultured Cohaesibacter sp. The sequence goes on along the minus strand of NZ_OY782507.1, from coordinate 3,501,996 downwards.
CGCGACAGGATCGTGACCCGGCATTGCGCCCACAATCCACCCATCAGCGCCAGGCACCCGTAGCTCAGCTGGATAGAGCGCTGCCCTCCGAAGGCAGAGGCCAGAGGTTCGAATCCTCTCGGGTGCGCCAAATTTCCTCAACAAATACAGCACCTTAGAAAAGTGAACTCTGGAGCGCCTCGATTGCGCCCATGAAATGGCCCATGAAATCGCCGGGGCGACGCGCTATTTCCTGGGCTTCTTGTTATTCCCTTCCATTGCACTGACAGCCGAATCCTGAAAATCAGGATGATGATGGAGGTAGGTTTCCTCGATTGTCCTGATAGAGGTGGCAAAAAAGCTTGCTGCATCGGCAGGCGTTGCGCAGTTCTGCATAGCCCATGTGATAGCCGTATGTTTCAAGGTGTGCCGATTGACTCCCATGATCGCGGCATCGCGGCAAACCCGCCCCCAGCCTGTCTTGATGTCCTTGACCTTCTCTCCGCGATAGGCAATTACACAGATCGGATTGTTCTTGCGCCAAAGTCGAGCGTGCAAGAGAAGCTGTCGAGGCAGGCGGGCAGGCGTGCGTTCCTTGTCGGTTCGCCTTTCCTTCGCACCAGCACGATAAAGAATCCCGTTCTCGATATCGATATGACCCGCAAAGTCAGATTTTTCCCAACCGAGATTGAGGATGGCGCTCTTTCGGGTACCGGTATAGACCGCAACCAGAATGAATTTTGCAATGTGCCTAGTCTCAGGATTTTTGCGCGCCACTCTCAAGAGTTTGGCGACTTCCTCTCGGGTTAACCAGCGATCGCGGCCAGAAGGCTTTTCGGGCAGATGGACAACAGGAGCCTTGAGGAGATATTCCTCCTGCTCACAATAATTCAGAGCAGCGCGAAGAACGCCCAACTCGCGCCGAATTGTCCCATCAGCAACACCACGCTCTTCAGCATATTTGCGACAATTGTTTTTCTTGACCTCTGCAACGGTCTTTTCACCCCAAAAGCTCATCAGCGCATCAATGGCATATCCCACCCTTGCTGGGTCAGCCGTGCTTGGCGCATGTTCAATTGCATAGGCAGTCAGAACATCGGCCACAGCCATATTGGAGGGAGAGACCAGATCTCGCGTCGACCATTTGGACGCGAGATAGTCACTCAAGAACTTTTCAGCTTCTTCGCTGCATTCAGGGCCGTAGCCCGTGCTTGTCTCGTTGCCTCGGTCGAGGATGACATAGACCGGCGAACGACCTTGTCTCTCCCGGAGAAAGAGGCGCGGGGGTTTGGCTCTACGCGGCATAATTCAAACATGTCCTTTATGTTCTGATAGGTGGTGTAGTCCACGCCTCCCATCCGGTAGCAAACCAGATTGCCCTTATCCCGCTCATTGCGAAGTGTCTGGGTTTTGCGCCCCAGCAACTTTGCGGCGGTTGCCAGCGTGATATAATTTGGGAGCGTTTGAATTTCCTCAGCCATTTCCACGGACACCATCCCATTCAATTTTTCAAAGCATCTGGAATTCAGCTGAGTTCGAGAAAATCCGGATCAAAATGAAAATTTTGCAAAAACGAGATAACCATATGAATTTAATAGGAAAATTAATTTCACACGGAAATTTTGCGAACCGCTGCAGCTCGATATTCTTTGATGAAGTCGAATTTCTGACTGAAAAAAGCTGAAATTTTCGAAGGCAGAAAACATGGTTTTGCCAATTCTCATGATTTCTGCCCGGTCAGACGCTGGCCAGTCCGGGCGAAATCGATGGCATGATCAATACAGAGGAGAAGACTGCTGCCTCGTCACCTGAGCTCGACGACTGACAGCCAAATCGATCAGGGCATCAACGCCCGCCCGAACAGAATTGAACCGGCGTCTTGTTTTGCCAGTCAAACTCCCAAGGACAGGTGTCTTGGCCGACCCGCAAACAAACCAGTCATGGTCAACAGAGACCGTAATCCTTTTGCGGCTGTCAAATCGTGTTGGGCCGTTCAGACCTGCCGCGGCAATGGCAATCGGATGCACGACGTGCGTGTCATAACCATCCTCTGATTGGCTTAATGTCTTAGAGCCGCGAATTAGGGTGACCAGTCTTATGCCGGCAATATCCCGAACATCATGCACCACGCAGGGACGGGCCTTGGGCGGTCGCGTTTGACCGCCCTCTTCTGACGGGAATCGAAACATGACAACGTCACCCCAGCTCAGGTCATCTTGCCAGTTAGACTTGGTTGATCGTTGATCGGGCTTGACCTTGATGAGCATCAGTTACTCCATTCGTTGTTTGGATATTCTCTGACGCCTTTCTTTGCCCTTTCCCAAGAGGATCGGATCATGCGCGGCGTCACTAAGGCTGCCGCGAGTGATCTCGATCCTTTTCAGAATTTTCCTTTTGCCTTCATGGCTTCCTGACGTGAGTTAGGACTGATCAATGCTACCGATGAACGTCGAACTGAAATCATGAGGGAATGGGGTTGGCCCCATTCTCCAATTTGCTGTTTGAGACCATCAGAAGCTCTCACTGGCTACCGAGCTAGATCCTTCCGTGTCCCGATGCGTCCAGTAGTAAAGGGCATCAAGAAGATGAAGGCGGTCTTCCCGGATGCGATCGGGTTTGCGGATGAATTGCATGCGAAGCAGATCGATCTCGGCTAATCGACCGATCACAGGGGAGGCAATCGCAGGAAAGCCCGTTTCATCATGAGGGATTGAAACTGTACGGGTGTAATTGAGTGAAAAGGACAGTGGCTTTTTGAGTCCGGCCATCCGCAGGCTCTCCGCTTCGATGACAGGAATTTCCAACGCCTTGTTTGATGCAGGATCGATATCTCTGCCGTGCCCCATCATCAGCAGTGTCTGGGACTCGGTGGAATAAATGTCGATTATGACAAATGCGTTGAACTGCTCTGATCTCGTTGGCGAGACATCAGCAAACTGGACAACATCGCCCCGCTTAAGGTCGTTCAGCCAGTTGGCGGGGGATTGGATGATGGAATCGGTCATGTCTATATTTCTCCATTGTAGAAAACAGACACCAGCCTCTCTTTTTATTATGAGTCAGATAGGCGCGGCGTCTCCCCGCTGCCGTGCCTCTCTGAATTTCCATTGCAAAAACTATTGAAAGCCGCAAAATCAGATCATTGCCACCATGATCGAAACCTGCCTCAACCCGAGCCCAAATTTGGTTGCAATTGACACGCTCTTATCTGGTTCGATCACTCATTTTGTCCGCATATTTATAGCTAAACGGACAGAGCTATGCATCTGCGGCCAGATCACCTATACACTCACCTGTACTCAGGCCATGTCCACCAGCGTGTGTATGTATGAATTTTCGCAGAAGCGTAAATTTTGGCCGCAAAGTGGGTGATTTTCGGCATATGCGTTTTGGTAGATATTCATCATTTCATTGGCTTTCATTGTTATCTTCTTCTCTTGAATATTTCCTCCGAACCTTGGGTTCCTGCCATAGAGTTCATGGTAAAAATTACCGTTTGACTAGCAGACAGGCCAATCGCGATAAGGTCAATTCTGCTCCTATGCTCAACAATATTTATTATTATTTTTGTGTTTAAGAGTTTGGCCCTATTTGGCTTGTATGAGGAAAAGCACAGCAAACATAAGCACCAATCGAGATCCGGGTCTGGCAAAGATTTCAGACCTGGCAAGATATTGGAATGTAAGCCGACCAGTTGCAGACAAAATCTGTAGTGACCATGAGAGTCGATATGGTCTTCAACTGGTTCATGGAAAACCAAAGCGATATAGATGGGCCGACATTTGGGCTGCTGAAGGTTACAGCATTGTCGCGGAAAAGAACTGGCGAGCGATGAAAGAACCCATGTTGAAGACGGCGGATCTTGCCGACCCCAATATATTTGGGCGCTCGGAACGCTCCATCCGTCGCCTAGCCGAAATCGGTGAAATCCCATCTGTCGATCTTCCCATAGCGGATTACAGGTTCAGAGCCATCGAAATCATGCATTTGCTGCCTTAGTCTTTGTTTGGTGGCACGGTGAAAACGATGGAAGTGGCTTTGATATCTGCAGGCGTGACGGTCATAACTCGTAAACAAAACAGCAGACCATTCTGCGATTTTACCAAACCTGATGAAGGAAGAAAAATTACCAAGAAACTGAAGTTGCCTGAACTCGCTTTCGATAATTGGACCGTAATTGCTTGCCTTTCTGAAAGTTTCTCTTTCGCATGTCCCGCACAAGATATTGGTTTGCAGTTTTAGGGTCTTTCTGTCCACACAATTCAAGAGCAATATAGGTCTTTGAGCTGTTTTCATCGTGCACTTCTTCGTGCCAAAGTGTTCTTGAGATATGAGCTCCACAGCCAAAATATTCGAACCAGACGTCGGAAATCCAGTCTCCCGACAAACCGGTTCGGCCATTATCTCTCGAGAAGATCGGTGTTCCGATTCTAGCGGTATAACCTGCTTCGATGTGTCTGCCAGGAGCATCTTCCATGATGAGCGCATCCAGAAACGGAGTGATTTCTGGATACAACAGGCTACGATGATATTCGCCACCCGTTTTTTGCGTTTCGATGTTCATCTCCCAACCGTCATTATGACGGATTAAATGCACACCGACTTCCAATCTGTGAAGGTCACTAATGCGTAGCGGAGCAACAATTGACAAGGCCAAGGCTGCTGCATCCAAGAATAGTTTGATGCGATGAAAAAAACCAAGAGGAGCGCCCCGTGCTTCATCAAGCAATTCCTCTGCTCGCAACAAAACTTTTCCGATATCGTTAGGGTTGGTCAACAAAAAGCGCACTTTTCGTTTTGGTTCTTTAGCGGCAAGACGGTTGTAGTGCTTTCGCAGTCGTGACAGCTTTTTGGCAAGCTTGGATTTTTGTCCTTGATAGTGCAATACGAAGCTCCGTAGCTTGCCGATCTGGCATGAAAGGCCTCGTGCGCCACATCCGCGATCTCTGGCATCTTGTATCCAGTAGGCAACAGTTTCTGATTTCAGTGACACCTTCTTATTCCGGTTAATGCAGGCTTTAGCAATCATGCACAGCACGTATTCGGCATCACGCACTGTTGACCAAGGCAATGTCGAGAGTTCGGACTCTGAATCGAAATCAATCCAGTCGCCACTTTCGTTTTCGCACTCACTATATAAACGAGCAATGGTAGCTTGCCAGTCGGATGGTAGTTCCTCCTTTTCGACCGACACCTGGCGGGCTACGCCTTTTTTGCCACCTTTTGCGCGGCTCGCTCTCTTGGCGTTTTTCTCGGCTGCCAGCTCCGATATTGCAACGCGCATAGGGCCAATAGTTTCCGGCTCAAGAACGGCGAGGACGGGGCGCAACCGACAGAGTGTTGGCAGGCTGGCGTAATTGGTAAAATGCTCCTTCTGAGGTATCGAAATGCCATTGGATCGCAAATAGGATTTCCAATCGTTATACCGCTTCATGTCACTGTCAGAAAAAGACGGATCAGGCATTTCTCTGTCCCTCTTTATATTTGCGAGCATTTTTAACCGAGTTCTGGAGATAGATCCGACCTTGCTTGTGCGTCCGTTCATCGTCCATCCATGCATAAAAGTCTCGAACAGATGAGAGCGTATCGCCGAGAATTTCGCAGGCTTCAGACCAAGCATTGGGGTTTTCTGCCAGAATGAGGAAAACACTGATGTGACGTGCTAAATGAAAGGTGAGCCCTGACAAGCCGAGCTGGCCAATAGCCTGAGAGTAGTGGTCGGCCATTGTTTCCACTTCCAAAGGGCGATCCGCTCGCTTTGAAGGAAACAGATAATCACTATCAACGAGCTTACTGCCGTAAGGATGACTATGGATCCACTTGGGACGTACCTCGTCAATAAACCACCTCACAATCGGGAAGGCATCTTTATCGGCCTCGTGTTCGATTGCGCGGCCATTTTTAACCATGTCCTCAGAAAGAAAAATATAGAGATCATTCCGGTCATTGAAAATGAGGGTTGCGTTCTCTCCCCGGAAACGCAAGTCATTGAGATTTTTACGCCGGATCGGAGAGGCCCTGTACAGGATCGCATTGATGCACGCTGCTATTCCCATCTTGATGGCAAGCATACGCTCATTCGTCTTAGAACGATCCCAATTGTCGAGCACCTTTTGCGCCCGTTTTTGCAACTCTTCTGGCGACCCAAAAAGTTTGTTCTGGTAGTAATAGTCTCTGGAAAAGTCGCGCACGAACTGTTTCCGTACCGGAGACATTTTGCTGCCCCTTTTCTTGTATTTGCGTTTACCGTTAATCTTGTCAACGATCTTCTGAATGCGTTTCAGCTCCTTTTTTCCCGCTCCCATAACTTCGGCGATGAACCTCATTTTACTGATCATATTGTAATAATAGTCAGCATCTTTGCTGACTTCGCCGGATTGAATTCTCCGCTGCCATCCCTTGGCAAAAGCTCTGATCATTGTTTCACTACAAATGTCGCGAAGTCTGAGTGTTTCTTCGCCGGTCAGATAGCCTTCTAAGACCAAAGTGTTGATGGCTTGTTTGACGATGTCTCCATACTTTTTCTCAGTCACTAGACCGAATTCGGATTCTTCAGGAGGGATCGGATCTCCATTTTCATCTACTCCACGGCGTTTCGTGGCAAATGCTTGTATGTCATCCCACAACAACTGAGCGCAGGGATCCTTGGATGATCGGGCATATTTATCGGAAGGCTTAACGCACCGCTTTGCGATGACCAAAGGCTGGGCAGGCAAAAAAATTTCAATTTCAGGAAATTCGCCTCTGCGGTTGATTAGTTCGTTAAGACGCAAGACACCTAGTTTTGCACTCCGTTTGGCGGAACCCTTAAGACTATCAATCAGTTCTTGTATCTTTTCGCTATCAAGTTCAGCGATGGAATATCCTGCCGTACATGCAGCCCGAGCAAGTGCTCCGATTGAAAAATGAATATGAGGTGGCAACTTTCTTCCGGGTGTCCCATCTGGCAACTTTGTAACACCTCCATTTTTCTGAACGTACTCGACAATAAATTTGCCATCCGGCAACATGCTTTCTTTGGTGATAGCGATCGGATTTTTATAATCGAGAAAGCGTTTCACAGCCCCTTTAAGGTTTTTGCGATCATCCTTGAAACTGCTAATTTCGGGTGCTTGGGGCGGACAGCACCTAACAGGACCACGGCCGAGTTTGGTCTCGATGAAGGTGATGTCAGCAGGAATACCCTCAAGTGGTGCGTCGAAATACTTCGGTGCCTTATTCAAGGCAGCGCGCTCATTTTTATAAATGCTTCTGGTTGGGGTTTGTTTGATCAGCATTTGATTGTACAGCAGCACATCACGCAAGTTATATTTGTCTGCAAACATTGTTCTTTCCTCAGTGTAGGCTCTTAAAACGAGAGCGTTTATCGTCGTGCTGAGGACATAGGTCTGAAATTCAAGACCGAAAAATTGCTTTGCCGTTTGTATTGCCAGATTTGGGTATCAGACTCTCACCCCCAACACCGCACTTTGGAAAAAGTTGCAGGATAAGGGGCCTCTTCTGGCGACATCCACGTTATTAGTCCTGAAATATATTGTAATAATTTGTGATATTATTGCAGGAAAGCACTCGTCTTCTAGATGATGAGCGGATGCAATCTAAACACGCTGAGCTTTAACTATCGTCCTCCATGACGGGCGGAAGTTAAAGTCTGGCGTTTTACTGAAAGCAATAAACCCAAACAGCTGCCAGAGGGCCAACGCTCGTAACGCGAGGCAGCAAAAATAGTGCGGCATACTGCTATACCAATCGCTGAAATCTAAGCAGGTGGCAAAAATTTGCAGCATTTTTCATTTTTAATTTTGAAACCACTTATACAGTTGAGGGAGTCTTCCCTGCGTAACATCGAGCAAATTTCTGCAACTTGGTAACGTCAAATCACAAGACCACTCCCAGTTTCCGATTGCCCCTCACCCGTCGAACGAGCATTGCCAAGCTTAGGGGCGATCTAATCAATACTGAATGCACAATCGCTCGATTTCATCGCCCACCCCTGACTGTTCTCGGGCGCATGCGACAACCTTTCACACACAATAATTAGACGATCATCATACTTGTTGGGACATACAAAACCGAGACTTGATTTTAACCTGAGATCGTCGGTTTCACCCAGTATGGCGTTTGCCGTGGTAGCCAATAAATTTCGCGTTTTCTGTTTTTCTCTGCGAGGCAACGATCCCATCTACCTACGTGATAAATTTCAACCGCGCTTGCGGTCACATGACGATAGAGGAAGTCCATAAATGACAGGCAAAAAGCAGCATCCATTATTCGGCACTGTAAATACCGAAGACCTCGCACCTCTTAAAAGAATAGCTCAACGCCAGTTGGCCGCATTTCCATTGCAAGAAACCGATTGGCAGCAGTGTGCACAGGAGGTTTTGGAAAAACTTACTTCCGATATCGATACCCAACAGGGGACTGACGTCAGGAGCGCGGATATTCTCAAAAACATTGAGGTAACCAAGGCTCCCGTTGCAGCATTGCTCTGCCAAGATGTGATGACTGACAAGTGCAGAAGCAATGACCCCAACCACCGGCAGAACTACGTGGAAGCCGGAGAGAAGCTGTCCGCCGTCATCTTGGTAGCCACGCTCATCCTCCATGAGGATCCCCAAAATGCTCATGCAATTCGTGAAGCGTTGGATTGCGCCCGATTGCTCAGAAAGCGGCATCCAGACCTGCTACCGCAATTGGCACAGTTTCTGGATGGCAGTGTTCTTTCTCTTGAAAATAGGCTGTCTGAATTTGCCGATAGTGACAGCCTTCCGGATCCGCAAAAAAGGCTCTTCAATCGGATGGCAGCACTGTTGCGCAAAGTGAATAAGACGTCACTTCCGACGCAACACACCAACGATCCTTGTGAAGACCCGACGCTTGCTGCAGCCGACAAGTCCAGATCAGGAATTGGGGACGGCGAAGTCATCTTGATTGAAATATCCAAGATCGACCCGACACCACTTCCTCACCGCCTTGAGGATGCATCCAATCTTGGTGAGCGGGAAGCCCTTGGTAACTCGATGAAAGAGAATGGCCAGGATGTACCAATCATCATCCGCCCTCATCCTGAAATAAGGGAGCGGTATCAGGTGGTGAGCGGAACCAGACGTCTCATAGCTGCCAAAGACAGGGCGGAACAATCGATAAAAGCCATTATCAAAGACCACGATAACATCACACTTCTGATGGTTCAGGGTAGGGAGAACAGCTATCGAAGAGACGCGACCTATATTGAAAAGGTTCGCTTTGCCGAGCACTTATTCAAACTGGTCCCCAATTACGCAGAAGCTACTGCGCGGGTCATGTCGGCCCTCTCCGTCGACAAAACGGAAGCATCGCGACTGAAGGTCATCAGCGAAAAGATTCCTGACGACATCATCAATAGCATTGGCGCTGCGCCAAAAATTGGGCGACCTCGCTGGCAGCATTTGGCTGATCTGTTGGTGCAGACAAAGCACCTCGATAACGCACGGCAAATAGTTGGCGGGAAATCCTTTTTGGACCTTGCTTCATCAGATGAGCGGCTTGCGCATCTCATAAATGAGATGGAGGCAAAGCCTGCTCTTCCGGAACCTCCCACCGTGATGGCGGACAACACCAAGCTTGCCACATTGGTCAGCAAAGCCAATCGAGTAGATATCCAAATGCCAGATCGGACATTTGCAGAATTTGTCGCGAGGAAATTGCCTGAACTCTATGAGACTTTCAAAAGCGAGTCAGAATGGCATGATGCCGAAGGCATCGCCGATGCGAAGCCAGACATATTGTGACAGCGGAGATCAGCGTTTACAGGAAGCGGTAAACGCAAAGAATAGCTGAAGGTCAGACGCCCTCTTTCTGACGTCCTCAGCAAGAGTTTTTTTATCTCATTGACAGCTGTCAATGAGATAAAAATATGGAAGAGCCATTTCTCCAATGACATGATGCCAATCCCACGGTAGTTTCCCGTTATGAGTTCAGAGAATTGGTCAGACACCGAAAACGACATCACGGTGGCATCCTATTTCATGATGCTGAGTGATGAACTGTCGGATCGCAGCTACAACAAGGCGTCAATGAACAGGGCATTGCAAGAGCAGATTGGTCGCAGCCGCGGCTCAATCGAGTTCAAACTGTGCAATGTGTCTGCGGCTTGCATCGGCCTTGGGCTGCCGACCATTCAGGGCTATAAGCCTCGGTTTAATTTTCAGATGGCACTTGCAGAGGCTATTTCCAGATGGCTTGCACACCATCCAGAATGGGAAGTCTCTCTGCATCAAACAGAAAGTCACCAACTGGCCGAAGCAGGAGCCCTTTACATCGGCGTGGCCCCAACCATGCGCAACGCGCCTCCCACAGATGAAGTCGAACAAATGCAGCGTGTTGCTCGCCGCTTCGATGTTGCTGGCCGGGATGAGCGCAATCGCGCTTTGGGGCATACAGGCGAAGAGCGCGTATTTCACCATGAACGCGCGACGCTTCAGCAAAGTGGCAGAGATGATCTCGCACGGCGCGTTCGTTGGGTTTCAAAGGAAGACGGTGATGGGGCCGGATATGATATCGCTAGTTTCACTCCCGAAGGCAAAGATCGCCTTATCGAGGTAAAGACCACAAACGGGTGGGAGCGGACACCGTTCCATATCTCCCGTAACGAGCTTGAGGTTGCTGACGAGAGGCGAGAGGATTGGTATCTCTTCCGGCTCTACGAGTTTGCACGCGGACCAAAGGCATTCGAGTTGCGTCCTCCCCTCGACGCCCACGTGTCTCTCACAGCCACAAACTTTCAGGCGAGTTTCCAATGACAAGTCCAGCACGCAGGTTCAAAAGAACCATCGGCATCGACTACTCTGGAGCAGAAACAGCAGAGGCAAGTCTTAAGGGACTGCGGGTTTATCAAACCATTGACAGCAACGAGGCAGAGGAGGTTCTCCCTCCCCCCGGTCCCAAGAAATACTGGACCCGGCGCGGCCTTGCAGAATGGCTGATAGCAGAGTTGGACAGCAGCATCCCAACAATTGTCGGAATCGATCACGCTTTCTCTTTTCCCATGCGCTATTTCGAGCGACATAGGCTGGAGCCGGATTGGCAGGTCTTCCTTGACGACTTTTGCGTCCACTGGCCAACCGACGAGCTTCACACCTATGTCGATTTTGTTCGAAACGGCAGTGTCGGCAATGGAGCAGCAAGAACGGGCGAAAGGCGTTGGCGACGCCTGACCGAAGAGGCAACCAGATCAGCAAAATCGGTGTTTCATTTCGATGTGCAGGGATCAGTCGCAAAGTCCACCCATTCGGGCATTCCCTGGCTAAGGCGTATACGAGAAGCGCGACCCCAATTGCATTTCTGGCCCTTCGATGGATGGACACCACCAGAGGGTTCTTCAGTCATCGCTGAAGCCTATCCCTGCCTCTGGAGTTTCTCCTATCCCCGAAAAGACCGCACTCCAGATCAACACGACGCCTATTCTGTCGCCCGACGGCTGCAAGAAGCAGACAAATCAGGACAGCTGGAAACTGCCTTCGCTGCCCCGGAACCAGAACCGATTGCAGCAACCGGTTTGGTTGAGGGATGGATCCTCGGAGCTCTGTGGCCTCCTGAAGAGAAGCCAAAAACAATCCGTCGCAGGAAAGCATCCAAAAACTGACCGCCTCGTTAAAGCAATCAGTCTTCAAATAATCAGTTTATTTCAGCTTGAAAGGCTTCACCAATTTTCTCTGGCATCGCATCTGAAAAGAATGCCATTTGGGTCGAGCACATATCGCAGCTAACCTTCATGGCACGAAAGACGGGGCTTTCATCAGCGTGTTGCCAAATTGCTTTGGCTTTGTCAGTCAGATCATCCTTGGGAAGCTGTATTCTTGGCACAAGATCTCCCCGGAGCGCCTGCCATTTAGCAACTGCAATACATAACACCCTGTATAGCAGGTTTTTATTCATGAAAGTGCAGAGATAAAGGGCATGATCCGATATCGAAACACTATGAGAAGGCTCTCAAACAAAAGAGCCAGCTTGGGTGCTGCGATTGCAAATTGATACATCGCCATGCGAGATGCAAGGTATCTGAAATCCATCCTTGCACTGTGAAACATCGCATTTGGCTCGCTGCCAAACTGAGTCTTTTGCTCCAGATTGAATATCTGAGATTGTCAATCACGGCCGTTTCGGGCGGATTGCTGACTTGCGGCAGCGCAGCACGGTCATGGGGAATGGTCATCAAAGCAGCCATTCAGATCGTCATTAAAATGTGACTGAGCCTAAAGTTCAAATAGTCCAGCATGGGCCTTAGCCCATCGTCCACGTATGGCCGTGAGGTTAAACCGCATGCAGTGAACAAGCCCCTACACATTATGACAATCTTTGATTGTGCAATTGATCTGGCAACACCTGCATGTCAATCTATACTTCTTGAACATAGAAATCGCTACTTGAAGAAGCTTCAATTCAAATGAGCGCTTCTGCAGTCATGACGTGGATAGGATGCTTGGTGGGGCCTATATTTTAAGATCTAGAAGACCAGAAATCGGAAGAAGCCCTGCGGTTACTTTGGCATGGGCTGGTATTCTATTGGCATTTTTATTGCCCGCTTCACCGTCGTTTTCTCAGAATTTGGAGCTGTTGCAGGCTCAAAAATTTCTAGCAGAACAAGGTTACAACCCTGGTCCTGCAGATGGTCTTTATGGCAATCGAACAAAAAACGCTTTGCAAACCTTTCAGCAGGCTTCTGGTCTACCTGCAACCGGTAAGCTGGATGCCGCAACTTTGGAAATGATTGAGCGGCAGCGCTCTCAGACCGATCTTGAAGAAAAGACAAGGCCTGAAGAAAGCGAGCGCCCCGCCATTAAAAGTTTGGAGGCGCCAGCGACTACTGAGGTCTTGCCAGTGGTTTCGGTTCCGTTGCCTGTTCTGCCAAGAGAAAAGCCAAATAGTTTGGAAGCAGATCCCAGTTCAATATCTGGGATATCTTCTCCATCCTCGATCCCCGAGCTATCTCGTCCTGTAAATGATAACGGTTCTGACCACAGCATTTCCCTTCCGCAGAACGAACCGCCCCAAAGCATCGTTGAGAAATCGCTTGATCGATCAACGGAAGATTCTGTCGAAAGAGTTGAGATCCCCAAAATTGACGGTGAACAGGCCGTGCCAACTAGTTCGAATGATAATACCAATAGTATCATTGCTATCGTGATTTTGCTCGCCACAGTTGGGCTTTGTATTTTTGTTTTGAGATGGATTTTCCGGAAAATAGTCCGAATGTTCGGGGCAATTTTCGGCAAACGAAAAGATCGAAAGCCGAATGCTGGCAATCCATTTTCTTCTATTTCAAATACTACTGCACCGATAAAAGCGGTGGACGATGCTTCTGCATTGTTAGTTTTGGGGCAAAATGAAAAAAGCGCGGCATTTGGCGCGCTCTCAAATAATAGGGAACTCGATTCAATAATAGAAACTGTAGAAACCGAGATTGAAAGACAGGTTAAAGAGATACACTCCAATCCTCTCCCACCCATCCAAGAAAATATTGCTATCAAGGCGGACGCGTTAAGTTCAGAGGCCCTAAATAAGGTCATGAATCAACCGGGTGTGCACGCGTTGCGACCATCTCAGCAACTTCAGGGCAATCACGATCAAACCGAACATGAGCAAACCTTGCAAAGGATTAAAGAGCGCGATGAGAAAGCCAGAGAGAGTAGAATAAAATGGCGAATGCGGAAGGAGCTGGCACAAGAATTTGTTAAGCAGGCGAAAGCCAAGAGCGAGGCTTCTATTGCCGCCTCCAATCGTAGAGGCTGGATCCCGGCTGGTGAGAGTATCTTAGTGGCCGGGCGTGACATTGGCGGTTTGGTATATATAGGTCCGGCGCCATCGACAGGCCGGTATGGTCAAAAACGAAAATGTTATATTGATCCATCTTTGTCTGTTGCCAAACGAGGTGATGACAAAGAAGGCATTTATATGCCCTATTGGCCCAGCTATAGCGATATTCCTGCAAATGCTCGCGCCACCTATTTGGATTGGCTTGCTTCGGGACGATCAGATTCATCTTATGATCCAGGTTATATGTTCCTCTATTTTTACGGATTGGAACAACGCTTTTTTGAAAAGGCTGCTGACGAGGCTGATAGACAAGCAATCGTGCACGAGGTGGAAAGGCTCAAAGAGCTATACCAAGACAACAATTCGGCCCAACGGTATTTGGGCACGTTCCTCAATCTGGCGCAAATTGTACAAGACCCGGCTCTTCCTCTGATACCGGAACGGTTGGGGTGGAGCAATGAACTCCCGCTACCCGTCAATTTGTATCTAGGTAGAAAACTGAAAGCCGAACAGGCAATAAATGCTGAAGATGGGCTTCTTTGGTTAAAACACCATCCTGACCGTCGAATGCGGACACCAGCCCAGCGCTGCAAAGCTGAGTTTGAGCTCTTATTTCGATCAAGGTTCAACGCACACTATCCAGACGGTATGAAAGTTCGAAAGCCTCGGAAGGCGTTAAAGATTGAATATCAATCAGCTTCAGGCGACTTTACGGCTAATGTCACTCCTCTGATAGGTGATGCTCCGGATATTTCGGGTTTATCCAAACCGGTGGAAGAGTTGCAATTCCTCGCTGACGAGGCCATGGCGTCTCTCGACAAATACAGCCGCTATCTTGGACCTGATGAGGACCGAAGGGGGACTGTCCAAGCCCATTCCCTGTTGCCGCAGGAGTTGCGGTCGCTCTTTCCGTGTGAAGAACTCGATGGACTTTCAAATTGGGCCCTGCCGATTCTTGAGAAGAATGGTCAGGTTCCGGTTCTTGAGTTGCTTGAAAGGCTCAATGGAAGGAAACCGGAAAAGTTTGGCAAGCGGCAGTTGGTGGACGCAGCTGATGCTCTGGCCATGATTGGAGTTGGCATGGCACCCGATCCTCGTTTCGCTTTGAGGGGGCCGAAGCTAGATGACCCGGTAATTCTGTTCCATCTACCTGATGGGACGAGGGCCCTTGATGAAACAACGTCAGCCTATCAGGCTAGTCTTTTAGAAATTGCAATCGGCACTTTTATTGCTCAGGCTGATGGAGAAGTGAGCAAAGCGGAAAGTGATGCTTTGAAACGCACAATCCGTCAGGCGGACCACTTGTCGCCAGTTGAAAGATTGCGGCTTGCAGCAAATCTTGCTTGGTTTTTTGCCGTTCCGTTAGATTTGCAACAATTACGTAGTCGGCTCAAGAAACTCGACCTCGACCAAAAGCACGCCATCGCGGACATCGTGATTAAGTTGGCCGGTGCTGATGGTATAATTCAACGTGACGAGGTTGGGCAGATCGAGAAAATCTACAAGATTCTCGATATGTCGACAGAGGGGCTTTATTCACGCCTCAATAAACAAGCAATGACCGATATTGAAGGAGATGAGCCCATCTCCGTACGCTCGGCTTCTCATGTAAGCGATGGTGTGGCTATTCCCCCTGAAACGGAAGACGCAATACAGGTTCGCCTCAACGCATTGGATCAATCCAGACTGGCAGATATCCGCACAAATACGGCCCAAGTTTCTCAGCTGCTTGGCGCAATTTTTGATAGCGATGGAGCTGAAGACGAGGTTTCGGAAGGCGAGACTGTGGAGCAGGCATCCCACACTTTCCCCGGTCTCGACGCGAAGCACTCTGGATTTGTAACTGAACTTGTCAAACGTGAAAGTTGGGCACGTCTTGAGTTCGAGCAGCTTGCCAAAGAGTTTGGATTGATGATGGAAGGCTGTCTTGAAGTTATCAATGAATGGTCATTCGAGCACCATGATGAGATGCTGATTGAAGAAGATGATCTATTCGAAATAAACAGCGATATTGCGGCCAGCCTGACGGCACAGTGAAATTGAGGGATGAATAATGGCAAAGAAAATCAAGAGACGGGAAAGAGACACGATTATTCAAGCTTTGCGTGCAGGTGTCGTGCCTAAGGTCGGATTGCAGTATATTCAGGTCGGTCGTTTCAATGAAATCAAGGAGTTGGTCAAGGATATAGAGCGTATCGGTGAAGGAGGTTCGGCCATTCGTTTTATTATCGGCGACTACGGCTCCGGCAAGACCTTTTTTCTCAATTTGGTTCGACTCATCGCGATCGAAAAGGGGTTAGTGGTGATGGGGGCCGATTTGGCTCCAGATCGCCGTCTTCACGCGTCCGCCGGTCAGGCCCGAGGGCTCTATGCTGAAATGGCTCGCAATCTGTCAACCCGCACCAAACCCGCAGGCGGGGCTTTGAGTTCAATTGTGGAACGGTTTGTGACAAAGGCCAATCAGGAAGCCGAAGAAAAAGGCCTACAAACCGGACAAGTGATCCGAACCAGACTTGAACACTTTGAAGAAATGACCGGAGGCTTTGAATTCGCGGAGGTCGTACGCAAGTATTGGGAGGCCTATGAAACCGACGATGATGATCTGAAATCTGCCTGTATGCGCTGGCTTCGCGGTGAGTTCGCCACCAAGACTGATGCGCGAAAGGCTTTGGGTGTACGGACCATTGTTGATGATAAGAATGTTTATGACCACCTCAAATTGATGTCCGCTTTTATTTGCGCCGCAGGCTATAATGGGTTGATGGTCTCGCTGGACGAGATGGTCAATCTTTATAAGCTGACATCAAGCCAGGCTCGCAATTCAAACTATGAGCAGATCCTGCGTATTCTTAACGACGTATTGCAGGGGACAGCATCTCATATTGGTTTTCTTATGGGGGGTACACCGGACTTTCTTTTAAACACCCGCCGTGGTCTTTACTCTTACGAAGCGCTTCAGACACGTCTGGCTGAAAATCAGTTTGCAAAGAACGGTCTTATTGATCTGTCTGGCCCTGTCATTACATTGGCCAATCTGACACCAGAAGACATGCGCATGCTGTTGGAGAACATTCGCGCGGTAATGCAAGAGCCGGAAACCATGATTCCGGATGAAGCGCTGGATAATTTTATGCATCACTGTTCCAATCGTATTGGAGAGGCATATTTCAAGACGCCGCGAAATACGGTCACAGCTTTCGTCAACCTGCTGTCTATTCTGGAACAGAATCCTGGCACTAACTGGGCAGATCTGATTGAGGCTATCGAAGTTGCTCCAGATGGAGGAGACGATCTCAGCGATATAGTCGATGATGATGAAGACAGGGGTGAAATAGGTAGCGGTGCGGCTCTAGATTCGGAAGACGAAGATGATCTTGCTTCGTTTAAGCTATAGATGAGTGAATTTGAGCTCCTTGCAAGGCCTATTCAGAAATGGATCAGGGGCAAAGGATGGCCAGCTTTACGCTCAATTCAGGCTGATGCTATCCGCACACTGTATGACTCGAATCGGGATTTGATTATCTCTGCGGGCACTGCTGGTGGCAAAACCGAAGCGGCTTTTTTGCCCCTGATATCCCAATGTGTGCAAGAGCCTTCAAGCCCAGGTTTTGAACTGGTTTATATCGGTCCACTCAAGGCACTGATCTCAGATCAAGCTCGGCGTCTGGAGGATATATGCCAATATGCGGAGCTGACTGTCACGCCTTGGCATGGCGATGTTTCTGGGGCGGTTAAAGCCCGTGCAAAGAAAAAGCCGCAAGGAATCTTGCTTATTACGCCGGAATCATTAGAGGCAATGTTCATTCTAAATGGCTTGCAGATTCCGACTTTTTTTGCCTCCACGCGCGCCATCGTGATTGATGAGCTGCATTCTCTTCTCGACAGTGAACGTGGGATCCAAATGCGCTCGCTTATCAATCGGATGGAAATGGCGGTAGGCCGTCCCATTCGACGATTGGGGCTTTCGGCAACCTTGGGGGACAACAAAGAGCTGGCCAAGAGGTATTTACGGCCCAATGATCCGGCCACTGTTAAGCTAGTCGAAGGAGGTGGGGGCGCTCCAGAGCTGAAACTGCAATTGCGTGGCTATATCAAAGGCGACATAAGGTTCGAATCCTTTGGTGACAACGAGGGAGCTGCGAGGGAAGATGCTTCAGAGGATCTGGATGAAGCTGCCGCGCGGGCCGTTGCGAGCCATATGTTCAGCAAGTTGCGTGGTAGTCGAAATCTGATTTTTGCCGGGGCACGCAATCGGGTCGAATTATATGCAGATCTGCTGAGACAACGTTGCGAAGAGGAAAACCTGCCACAGGAATTCTATGCTCATCATGCGAACATTTCGCGCTACGAGCGCAGTTTCATAGAGGAACGGCTTTGCAAAGGGGATCTGCCTACAACAGCGGTCTGCACATCCACATTGGAGTTGGGTATCGATATTGGTGATATCACATGTGTCGCACAGATCGGAGCCCCATTCACCGTCTCTTCCATGGTTCAGAGGCTCGGGCGGTCTGGCCGTCGCCCTGGTCAACCTCAGATTTTGCGTCAATACGCTATCGAGAACCGAGTAGATGCAGGGTCTCACCTTATCGACCGGCTTCGTTTGGACACTATTCGTGCGATCGCAATGATAGAATTGCATGTGAAGGACAGATGGTGTGAATCTCCATTACCCCAAGCGTTGCATCTCTCAACTCTCGTGCACCAGATCCTATCTGTAATAGCGGAACGTGGTGGTGCCTCAGCCAAGAGGCTCTACATAAACCTTTGTGAAAAAGGCCCCTTCACTGCGGTGACGCCAGCAATATTCACGCAAGTTCTTCGCACTCTGGGACGAGAAGAAACTGGACTCATAGAGCAATCTGATAACGATCTTTTGTTGCTTGGCCCCAAAGGGGAGAAGCTCGTTGAACATTATAGCTTCTACGCAGTTTTTAAGACGCCGGAAGAGTATCGCTTGCTTCATGAAGGTAAGGAAATTGGTACGCTACCCATTTCTACCGTCATTACGAAGGGCAGCACGATCATTTTTTCGGGCCGCCGATGGGAGATTCTAGAACTTGATAGTATAAGCAATACCATATTGATCAAGCCATCCAAAGCAGGGAAGGCCCCCAAATTTGGAGGAGACGGCCTTGGATTGATTGATGATAGGGTTGTCTCAAAGATGCTGTATATCTTGCGCTCAAATGAAGTGCCTATTTATTTGGACCGTGTTGCCAAGCAGTTATTACAAGAAGCAAGACAGGCATTTTCAGAAAGCAAGCTCGACTGCAATAAATTGCTGTCTTTGAGCCCTAAGGCCCATATTCTCTCGACATGGCGGGGGGATGTCAAAACCAACAGTCTCGCTCTGGCACTGCAATCGCTTGGATTTAAATTGGCAATCTATGATGGTTTAATAGACATTTCCGATTGTCCTGAGGAAATGACTATTTTTAAGGGTCTGGAGGCCATAGCTGAAGGGCGTCACACCAGTCTTTTTGGTGATAGTAGCAATTTAATTTCGGAGAAGTTCCACCCTTTCCTGTCTGAAGAGCTCCTGCAGCTCGATGCTTTGTCGTGCCGTCTCGACCAAACATGCATCGCCCCATTGGCTCAAGAAATATTGGAGCAAGAAGATAGTCACAGGTAAATCCTTGGTGTTTGGTTCATGGCGAGGAATGTCCAGTTTAGGATTGCTGCAATGCACAACCTCGAAGGCTTTAAAGGTCGGCTCAGGGCCGCGATTGCAAATCATCGACCAGGATGATCGTTTTCGTTTGGTGATACACCACGTCAGGCCAGTTCGAGCCCTTTCACGACATTCTAGCGAAGCACTCCCCGGTGCATTTGAACGGCTACGCAACCGCGCTCTCGGTCGCGATTCTTGCTCGAAAGGCCCCGGCGAGGAGCGCGACGACGGCGAAACACATCACAGCCGGCCCCGCACCCGGACCTGTCATCAGAAACCCAAAGAGAGGTGCGCCGGCGGTCTGACCCACGGCGATGGTAAGAAACCCTATCATAAGCCCGGTCGCGGGGCGGTCCGGCAACGCGCGGATGCCCCAGACAAGGTATACCCCCGTCAACATCACATACGCCGCGCCGAAGAGAGCGCCTCCGATCAAAGCGAATGCGGGCGTGGCAATGCCCGACCCGACTGCGAGAATGCTCGAGGCCATCAATCCCAGGAAAGTCCAGTGAACCCGGTCGAGACCGAACCGGCCGATGAGCGCGCCGGCCCAGGCGCCGACAATGCCGCCAGCGCCGATGCAGGTCCAAAGGATTCCGGTTCCTGTCGGTCCCCATCCCAGTTGTTGCGAAACGAGCTGGCCTCCGAAGGACCACAAGGCGGTGCTCGCCGCTCCCATCAAGAACGATGCGGAGATCAAGCGTATCACCGTGCTATTCATAGGAGGTAGGCCGCCAGCGCTCTCGATGCCCCGGGAGGCCGGAAGGGAGACAGCGGCTGTGACCGCGAGCACCACCGCGAGAGCGGCGAACGTTCCGAAGGCCAGCCGCCAGTGCCCGGCAATGGCCAGGGCGATCGGTCCCGACAGGGCGACCCCGGCGCTCGTCCCCGCATTGACTACGGTGTTCGTAATGTCTTGACGGCTCTTGCGCACAGCGGCCGTCACGGCTGCGGCCATGGGCGGGGAGGCAAGACCCGTGCTCGACCCGGCAACCACCACAGCGATGGCGAGGATCAGTGGCGACGGCGCAAGCGCGATCCCCGCCATGCCGATAGCCGCGACGATGGCGGCCCCCACGGCGACAGCGCACGCGCCGATTCGTTCGGTCAGTACCGCAGAAACGATAATGGCGATGCAGTAGGCGGCAAATGAGCCGCCGGAGATGAGACCGCTGAGCGAGGGGCCGAGGCTCAGTTCGTCGTCGATCTGCGGCAGGAACAGTCCGAAAGCGAAACGGGCGAAGCCGTAGCAGACAGCGATCAGGCCGAAGCCCACCGCGCCGATGCGAAGGGCGGGGCTCATGTGCGTGCCTTCTCGACTAGGATGGCCGCCGCCGCCCGCGCTGCGGACACGGCATCCGTGCCCCTGTAGACCGCTGCATGGGTGGCCCCTTCGAGGAGAACCAGCACCTGCTCGGCCAGCACCGGGTCTTCGCTTCCGAGGTCTGCTGCGACAACCTCCTCGATCCGTTGATGAAATGCCGCCTTGTGCATCGCGACCGCCTCCGCGATCTCGGGCGTTTTACCGCCTGTTTCCGCGCGGGATCGCAGAAAGAGGCAGCCCCGTGCGCCTTCGACCCGGACCCAGTCTTCGAGCGCCGCAAACAGGGCGTCGACGGTCTGCACCTGGAGCCGAAGCATGAAGCGCTGGTCCCGCTCGGTCAGCACCCGCGCCATAAGCCGCGCCTTGCTGCCAGCATGCTTGTAGAGCGTCCGGCTCGACATCCCCGCAGCAGAGGTCAGCTGGTCCATGCCGGTGGCCATGTAGCCGTGCCGGTCGAAGAGCTGCTCGGCAGCGACGGTGAGCTTGGTAATCATGTCCATGGAGAGCCTCCTTCGGTGTCCATGCACATCAATATAAAACGATCGTTTTACATTGCAAGTGGCAGGGACCAGGTCAGCTATGTCAGCTGAGCCATCATGCGATGGTTGAAAATGCTGCACTTCATTCGAATGGCAGCAATGGGGAAGCGGATTTGCAGCAGATCTCGATAGCTGAATGACCGCTTCGGGCCGCGATTGCAAATGATGATAGCGAATTGGTGATGCTTGGTATCAGTCCGCAAAGAGCCCCCTTGTGCAGAATGATACACTGTTCACGAACGGCGGAATTGGAGGATCGTGCAGAAATTGTGGTTGATCTGCACCCGGCTTTTGCTGCGTAGTGGCCAATTCCTATCACTACCAGGGCAGGCGCCCATATGTGGCGAAATACCCGCCTGTCACGCCATCCTCCTCCGACAGGGCCAGCCGGACAGCTTCTGCCGCACCTTGCGGGATAGTCTGGTGTCCTTGGTAACCGTTGAGGTTCGTCGCAGTGAAGCCAGGGTCAGCGGCGTTGACCCGGATGCCGTCATCTCTGAGCGCGGCGGCAAGCTGCACAGTGAGCATGTTCACGGCCGCCTTTGAGGCGCTGTAGCCGATGAGCTTGTAGCGTGCGTATTCCCAGTCCGGATCACCATTGAGCGTCATGGATCCAAGGCCGCTGGAGAGATTGATGATCCGTGCCGGTCGCCCTTTTCTCAAGAGTGGCAGCATCGCTTGGGTGACGGACAGAGTCCCCAGGAAATTCGTCTCGACCACACGTCTGACAGCGTCGAGTTCGGCATGCTCAGGGCTGCCATCCTGCGGATCGCTGATGCCTGCATTGTTGACCAGAATTCTGAGTGCCCCTTCGCGGCTCCGAATATCGGCGGCGGCCTGATCTGCGGACGCCGGGTCGGTCAAGTCGATATGCAGATACCGCGCGGCAATACCCTCATCCGCAAGTTTGTGTGCTGCTTCTGCTCCACGCTCCCGATTGCGGGCCCCTATGATGATCTGCAGTCCTGCCTGTCCGAGCTGGCGGGCGATCTCAAATCCAATACCCTTGTTGGCTCCTGTAATGAGGGCGGATGCTCCGGCTGATACTCCCATGTTGGTTCCTTTAGGCAAGTTTTTTGAAGTATAGGGTTATGGTGCATGATATGAATTATCCTTCAGTTTTGGAATTCGCATATGAAAAGACGCTCCGGTGAGGCGCTAACCGCCCGGAAACAGCCCCGTCAGGCGCGCGCACGCCTCACAGTCGATGCCATTTTTGAGGCAACCATTCAGGTCTTGCTGTCGGACGGTCTTTCAGCTTTGACGACCACCCGGGTCGCAGAAAGGGCTGGCGTATCGGTTGGCACCTTGTACCAGTATTTTCCGCAGAAACAGGCTCTTCTGTTTGCCTTGCTTCAACGCCATCTCGAAACCGTCGCCGAGGCCGTGACGGCAACATGCACACGTTGCCTTGGTATGTCTCTGGGCGATATGTCTGACGCGCTGGTCAAGGGCTTTCTGGACGCGAAGACGCAGGATATTGCCGCCACACGGGCACTCTACATGGTTGCCGCGGAACTCGACACAGACGACCTTCTGGGCATCATCGCCCAGCGCAATCATGCTGCGATCCGCACGCTCCTATTGAGCGCCAAGGACGCCACATTCGACAGACCTGACGCGGTCGCCTTTACCCTTCGTGCGACACTCGCCGGGGCGACACGCGCTGTGTTGGAGCGCGGTGCCACACCCGAAGATTTAACTGCCTTGCAGCAGGAATTGCCATTGCTTTGCAGAGCCTACCTGGTTGCACGGTCCAATCCTCTTTGAGGTCGCCTGATACTGGCCGTCCTCAGGCTTCGTGACCAAAGTAGGCACAATAAATGGCGTTACAAAGGGGAATAGATCGCGAGACGCAGCGAAGGATTATCGGGGAACTGAAGCGTGGCATAGATGTAGGTGCTGGAGGAACGCCCGTGGTGTATCGCCTTACCGGTGGCATGGCTGGCTTCAATGGCATGGCTGTGCCACAACGCCGCAAATTCCGGACTTTGCTCCAGAAGGGTGGTGGTCAACGCCTTGAAGGATGCGTCCTGAGCCCATAGATCATAGGTCTTGCGAAACTGCGCCACCATGCGCCGGGCTGTCGTCTGTCCCGATTTCACCTTTTCTCAGTACGGCCTTCATGACGTCAATGAGGCCGTCGCCCACGCCGCGAAAAGTGCCGGACCTTTTTGCATGACGATCCTCGGGCCAAGGGGGTAGATCCTGGTCTAGGGACAGGCCTTGCCGATCATCCCGGCCAACGCAGTGAGCGCCTCCACTGAACCGCCGGAAACTACGATGGCGATGGGCGACACACCGATATGACCGTGTTGCGCAACCATTGATGCGCAGGATCGGCTTCCATGCGGGGATGCCACATCGCCGAGACAGAAATGTCAGGCGTGGCGACTGGCAGTTCGAAGCCAACCAGGCCTTGTGCGAAGAAAGGGTCGCCAAGACATGACCGGGGTATGAGCGCCACGAGATCTGACTGACTGGCGATCCTCATGGCATCGGGAAAGCCCGGCACGACCGCGATGACGTCCCGCCGCAACCCGAGCGCCTCCAAAGCGTCATCGACAGGCCCCGTAAAGCTGCCTTTTCGTGATACGACCACATGTTGAGCAACGGCGTAGCTTTGCGGCGTTATCGGGGCAGACAACAGAGGATGGCCCGCACGGGCCGCACCGATAAATCTGTCGCGGAAAATCAGATGGGTGCGCACTTCCGGTGCGAAGGTGCCGAGAACCCCAATCTCGAGATCGACCATGCCCTCGCGCAGCGGTCCCGCATCCTTGGTGGGTTTGGGCGCAAAGCGCAGGCTCACATGCGGCGCAAGCGCCCTGACTGCGGCGACCAGAGGGGCTGAAAACAGCCCAACGAAACCTTCATTTGCTCGAATGGTGAAGGTTCGATCAAGCGTATGCAGATCCAGCTGGTTGTCTTGTGGGCTAAGAACGTCCTGCACCTCTCGGGACAGCAGGTGAACACGATCGCGCAAAGCGATGGCGCGCGGTGTCGGCACAAGGCCGCGCCCTGCGCGCACAAGCAGCGGATCGCCGGTGGCCGCTCTTAACCTGCCGAGCGTCCGGCTCATGGCGGAGGCGCTGAGGCCAAGACGACGCGCCGCACCCGTCACGCTACCCTCCGTCAGGAGCGCGTCCAATGCGGCAAGCAGATTGAGATCAATACCGTCCATGATTGCAGCCTATACCATCACACAGATTTGGCATAGCGTCAGACGCAATAATAACTTGCATCCTGTGCGTCTGGCGCATTTCCTGTCACATCCATACCTTTGCCTTGAACAACCAAGACGAAAGGTATCATCATGCCCTCACACAATCCCAACAACGCAGCAGGCACCCTGCTGCTCATAGGCGCATCGCGCGGCCTTGGCTATGCCATGGCGGCAAGCTTCATTGAACACGGTTGGATTGTTATCGGAACTGTGCGTGGACCGGGCCGGACCCTGCTGCATGATCTCGCTGAGAACCATCCTGGCCGTGTGGAAATCGAGCAGTTGGACATGACCGAACCGGATCAGATTGTTGGCCTTCGCCAGCGCCTTGCCGCGCGCAGCATTGACATGCTGTTCGTGAATGCCGGTACGGCCAACGCCAATCAGAACGAGACGATCGCTGAGGTTTCGACTGAGGAATTCGTCCGCGTGATGGTCACCAATGCGCTGAGCCCGATGCGTGTCATTGAAGGCTTGCAAGATCTCGTCTCACCGACAGGTGTGATCGGCATCATGTCGTCAGGACAGGGCAGCATCAGTAACAACAACAAGGGCGGTCACGAGGTTTATCGTGGCAGCAAGGCGGCACTGAACCAGTATATGCGCAGCTACGCAGCGCGCCATGCAAACGAACAGCGTGCTTTGGTTCTGGTCGCTCCTGGCTGGATCCGCACCGAACTGGGCGGGTCCAACGCGCCTTTCAGCATGGAAGAGACCGTGCCTCAGATCGTGACCATGCTCTTAGCGCAGCAAGGCAAAGCCGGTCTCCAATATCTGGACCGCGAAGGTCAGACCGTTTCATGGTGACTGACGGCTTCGGCCAGATTGGTATTCTTGGAGATTCTATCTGGAGCAAAAAACTCGGCTCGGACCATCCGTGATGCATTAAGGGACAAATATGAATGCAAGAATAGCGGCGAGCCAGAAGACTTTCTGATAGTCCGCACGGGCGATCCGACTTCCACAGAGGTCGCAGCATCCCGATGATCAGCAATGTATGCTCTTTGCTATTTTCTCGTATGTCACGTTTGTTGCTTCAGACGTGAGATCTTGATAGTAGGAGTGCCCAGCGTTTTCGAGTATTGTGAACTCGTCAGGTACACTTGAAAGCCATTCGGCTGATGGTCTCCCGGGGTCATCTGCACCAAAAAATACCTGATTGGGTGTTGCGATAGTCGCTTCCTCCCGCAATCGTGTAGACGAAATGCAGAATATTGCGGTGAAAGAAAGCCCTGCTGCCGCCGCCCGCCAAAGCGCAGTACCGCCCGCGCTGTAACCAATCCCAATGCAGTCACCACTCAAAGTCTGCTTGAGAACTCGAACAACTTCATCCATGCCATCATCATAGAATAGATAGCGATGCAGCGCCTCTCCAGATAGATCGGGCCTACCACACAGGTCATTCAACGCAAATCGACTTACTCTCGGTCTGGTCCCAAGCTTGCCAAGAATGCATTGCTCATGTTTGGGCTGATCGTGGATGTCCGTTACGATGCAAATATTCATCGACGGTTCGTATCACGGCTCATCATAAGTCGCCAACCTACCTTAAAGAAAGTCTTGGAAAATGGCGCACTTTGGTTCGCAGATGGGTCGCCTGTTCGCTAAAAATGCTGCGTTGCGTTCGAATGTCAGGAATGGGGGATCATTTTGAGGCAGATGCTAGCTGGCGAGAGTCCGCATTGGGCCGCGATTGCAAATGACGCGGGATTTCAAATTCACGGCCGGCCTCAATATTCCCGACGTCAAAAGCGGGCAAGAGCAGTTGATCGTTTGTAAGCGTAGCTACAGGGCGAATAGTAAGCTTGCGGTCTTTGGAGCATAATTGAGTTCCCTTTAACTGGATGCAGGGTGGGAGGGCAAAGTATGGAGGAATTGCCGTGTCTTCTTTCAATTTGCCTATGGTGGTCCCTGCCAAGCATGCTTGGAATCATGGCAGGATTATTGGGCAGAAGCGCCCGCTCTTGCCAAAACATGTCTGGGCAATTCGCGTCAGGCTTGAACTGGCTGGTGCAGTCCGTGATCTGGCTCTTTTCAATCTGGCAATCGACAGCAAACTACGAGGTTGCGATCTGGTGCGTCTCAAAGTTTCTGACGTCTTCGTATCCGGGGCGATCAAAGAGCGCGCTTCTATCTTGCAAAGCAAAACGAGCAAACCTGTTCGTTTCGAGATCACAGAGGGCACACGGAAATCACTTAAGGAGTGGATCAATCACCCTCTGATGATTGGACATGCGTATCTCTGGCCAGGGCGGTTTCATGATCGGCTACATATTTCAACACGCCAATATGCAAGGCTTCTGAAAGAATGGGTACAATCCATCGGTCTTGAGCCCAGCGCTTATGGAACCCATTCAATGAGGCGCACCAAGGTCGCCCAGATCTACAAGAAAACCGGGAACTTGAGAGCAGTCCAGCTGTTGCTTGGCCACACCAAGATGGACAGCACTGTTCGTTATCTTGGTGTCGAGCTTGAGGATGCCCTCGCCATATCCGAAGGTGTTGAGATCTGAGAACGCAGGGGCCGACGTTATCGCCGGCCCATAAGCGCGGCACCTAGTGGACAAAATGGACAATTTGGCTATATACTAACAGCAACTTCAAGGAGGCCAAAGTGACTCGAGTAAGCGCAACTGAGTTCAAGAACAACATTGGTGCATTCAGTGATGCAGCCATGAACGAACCCGTCATCATTACCAGCCATCAGCGTGACCGCCTCGTTTTGATGTCAGCTGACGAGTATCGCCGTTTGACCGGAACGCAGAACGGCATCTCCCCCGAGGTCGAACAGCTCATGGAGCAGCGCCTTGAGAAACATCGCAACACGATCATTGAGCTTGCCAATCGATGACGGATCCGAAGTGGGTTTCCGAAGAGCTCGTAGCGCGATTACATGAACGCGTGATCGATATCGGAGGTGGTGCTCAGGGCATAAGGGACAAAGGACTATTGAATTCAGCTCTTGCCCGTCCTCAGAACCTTTACGCCTATGGAGAAGAGGATTGTTTTCAACTCGCGGCAAGCTATGCAGAAGGTATCGCTCGCAATCATCCTTTCATTGACGGCAACAAACGAACTGCGTTTCAAACGGCCGACCTTTTCCTTGCCTTGAATGGATACGATCTGGATGCAGCTCGGGGTGTTGAACACGCAGATATGATGGAACAGCTGGGACAAGGCCTGATTTCTCGGGATGAGGCTGCAACGCACTTTCAAGCCTATTGCCAGAAAGTCGAGAGCTAGCGGCCCTTAAGAAACACTCAGCGACAAGCCGTCATGCTGCCGCATCTCCTTCCATCCGGTCATTCGCCGCAGATGCACAATCTCAGGGGAGATGCATTTTCATGATGTGGACTTTATGGAACTACAGCACGGTCTGTGGCAAGATCTTGCGATGATAGAATTCCGCTCCCTTTCTGATGACCATCCCGACCTCGCGCATTCTCCACTGCTGCGGGGCGCTCTACTGACTCTGCAATATGCACAGACGCATGGATCAATCGGTCTAACCCAAACCAAAGCCTTCAAGCGGGTTTTCGTGCATTGGGCCGTCGAGAATTTCGATTGGCCAGGGAAAAGCGCAGAAGAAATGTTTCGTTATAACAAGGTAATCAATGAATATGAGTTTCCCCCGCTCGAGGTTATTCATTTCCTGCTGATTTCCCTGCGCTTGGGACGTCACATCAAGGGTGAGTTTCGACTGTCCAAGCGGGGTATAAAACTGGCGCAAAACCCTGGCCAACTGTTTGCTGAATTGATCCCATACTTTGTGCTCCAGATCGACCACAATTCTTATGCACGCTTTGAAAACCGTCCTTTCGGGCAGTGGGACGTCTGGATGAACGTGATTAACGTCGAAGCCGATCATGGCACGACCGAGGCCGCCTTGTTCGAAACCTTTTACGGTGAGCCGCAAGACTGGCACACCGCAGGGTGGAGAGAGATGGCAGCTTTTTCAGCCTCCGTACTTCGTCCGCTCGAATGGGCTGGGTTGCTGGTGGAGAAACGTGAAGAAGGAGGCAGCAAGCAAATATGCCATGTTTTCAAAACCCCACTCTGGCGAAGCGCGATCAAACTTGATACTGACAACATGCTTCAAGCGATTTCCGTTCAGTGAGTGATGTTTCGCGGCTCTGATGAAGCGATGCTAATAGCGTTTGCGGCCCTGAGCCGACATTCGACAGTCCTCATCAGGGCAAATCCACTTCCTCATTGCTGTCATTCGAACGAGGTTCAGCGAGCGCGAACAGTTGTGGTTAAGAGTCGGATGTCTCTGCCAGGAGGAGCATCAAATAGGCGCCGGTATTCGCGGGTGAACTGAGGAATACTGGCGTAGCCGACAGCATTGGCTGCCTGAGCGATCTGGGTTCCTTCGCTAAGCATGAGCCTGCGGGCCTCGATCAGGCGAAGCTGTTTCTGGAACTGAAGTGGCGAAAGGGATGTGATGGCGCGGAAGTGTCTGTGAAACACGGGTTCGCTCATCCCGGCGGCGGCGGCCAACTCTTCCACCCGGATCTTGCGGGCATAATCTCGCCTCAGGATGTCAACAGCGCGTCCGATCCGGCTTGCATGACTGTTCGGTGCTCCGAGCGCAGCGATGGCTGGGCCGTGGATACCCATCAGCAGCCAGTAGTGCAGCTCTCGCAACAGGCCCTCACCAAGCACCGACAGCGCATCGGGCTGATCCAGCAGCCGCACGAGTCGAAGCGCCGCATCGACTACCTCGGCAGCGATCGGCTCCACCCTTACTGTCTGCGCCTCGTCATGCCGCTGCGGGATTGCCGGACTTAACTCTTCCAGTATTGCAGGGTCAATTTCCAGGACGAGAGCATAATAGGGTACCGCAATGCTGGCGCGAGTGATCTGGCTGACCGTCGGGACATCGGCCGAGACCACCATCGCTTCCCCTGGCGTGTATTCGAAGCTTGTCCCAAGTGTGCTTACACGTTTCCTGCCTTGCAGGAGCATGGCGATCACGGGCTTCTGAACATCAACTGTCAGCTCGCCCGGGCGCAGGGCGCGCACCACCGTCAGGCCACGTACCGGAGTTGATACCACACCATCAGGACCGGCATTAGCTCCGGCGAACCTGCGGCAAAAACTCAGCAGATGAGCAAGCTTGTGATCGGTTTGGGCAATATCCATGGAATGGATATTGGATGTTTTCGCGGCTATTGGGAAGGAGAAAACAGAAACAGGCAAAAGATCGCGAGTTTTAGGCAACTTCGCGTACGGGAGAACGACTATATCCGATGGCACCACCAAACTTGAAAGGATACTCCCATGAGCAAGATCGCTCTCGTCACCGGCGCCAATCGTGGCCTTGGCCGCATCACCGCTCTCGCCATTGCCAAAAGCGGCGGCGATGTCATCGTCACCTATCGCTCGAACGCCATGCAGGCAGAAGAGGTTGCTGCCGAGATACGCGCAATGGGGCGCTTGGCGGTGGCGCTGCCCCTCGACGTAGCGGACACAGCAAGTTTCCCCGACTTTGCGAGAACCCTGCGTGCCGAACTTGGGAAAGTTTGGGGCCGCGACACCTTCGATCATCTCGTCAACAATGCCGGACATGGTGAGTTCGCCATGATCGAGGAAACCAGCGAAGCCCAGTTTGATGGGCTGTTTCGGGTCCATGTGAAAGGGGTGTTCTTCCTGGCCCAGGCCCTTCTGCCGCTTTTGGCGGACCAAGGTCGGATCGTGAACTTCTCATCTGGATTGACTCGCATTTCGTTCCCTGGCTTCGCGGCCTATTCCGCGGCGAAAGCGGCAGTCGAAGTGCTGACGGTCTATATGGCGCGGGAATTCGGGGGGCGCGGCATCACAGTAAACACAGTGGCGCCCGGTGCGATCGAGACCGATTTCGGTGGTGGGCTGGTCCGCGACAATGCCGAGGTGAACGCGCAGTTTGCGGGCATGACGGCGCTTGGACGCGTTGGCCTTCCTGACGATATAGGCCCGATGGTCGCTAGCTTGCTGCACGACGACAATCGCTGGGTCACTGCTCAGCGCATTGAAGTTTCGGGTGGCCAGTCAATCTGACCCTGGATCACGAGTGACGCGTTGGTTCATCTGGCGCGTCGCCTGCAGCCTAGCCAATCTTGCCGTTAACGGCCGAGCTCCTAGATTGATCGCCATTTTTTGGCCCGAACCAGACGTGGGCGCCGCGTCAGAATTTGATGACAGTCCAGCGGCATAGATCTTTGCATTCGCGGCCCAATCCTAACTTTCGCCGGGGACGACAGCCCAAAAGCCTGCTTCCACATTGCCAACGTTCGACCGAGGTGCAGTATTTTCATGACCCCGGAGACAGGTCAGCGGATACTTTTGACATTCACTATGCCACTGTCAGACAGTTGCACTCTTCTCTTCGTCAATTAGGTCAAGGGTTTCCGAGAGATCATTCCGAAAGACGCTTTCAAAGACAATTGATGTTTCGATGCGGCCAATCTCTTTTCGTGATGAAAACTGTTCAACCACCAATCCATGTAGGTGGGTGGTATCTTTGGTGACAACCTCCACGACCGCATCAAATCGGCCACTGATCATCCACCCAGCGAGAACCTCTGGAATCATCAAAACTTCCCTGAGGAACTGATCTAGATCAGTCTTTTTGTGCTCCGCCATCTGAATGAACAACAGCGCTTTCAGGGACAGGCCGAGATGCTCCAAGCGAATGTTTGCATGCGCACCGGCTACAAAATCGCTTTCCTGAAGTCGTTTCAACCGCTCGTGGACACTTGATGCTGCCAAACCGACTTCATATGCGAGCTCTTTATTGGTCATCCGCACATTCTTCGACAGAAGTGCCAAAATCCGTCGATCCGTTCGGTCAATACCCATTGCTGCTTCCAAATTCCGAAAAAACTTCGTTAGATACCTAATCACACGAATGCTATACGAAATAAAGCATAAACGACAGAATATACGTCACAAATTGCGAATATTTCCCGATGATTCATAGATGCTCGTCTTGAATCTCTACGCTTGCGCACGGCCAGCAAAAGGAAGGTGAGATCACATATGTTCAACACCAAAATCGCCATCATTGTTCGGGATGACCTTGCCACCTGGCAGAAGCTCAATGTCACCGCCTTCTTGATGAGTGGTATCACCGGCGCCAATCCTGGCATCATCGGATCCCCTTACAGAGACAGTGAGAACAACCTTCACTCGCCGATGTGTGTTCAACCCGTTATCGTTCTTTCGGCTGATGCCAGTGCCCTTCTCAACATTCGTAGGCGAGCGAGGGAAAGGGGCGTGGAAACCGTAGCCTATATCGAGGAGATGTTTGCAACGGGGCACGACGCCGCCAATCGCGCCGTTTTCGCCGAGCATGGCCCGGACGAGCTCAACACAGTTGGCATCGCCTTGAGAGCAGATAAAAAAGTCGCCGACAAGATCACCAAAGGGGCAAGGATGCACAGCTAGTTTTGGGCCTCAGGGCAACACTCAGAGCTCAATGGGCGAAGAATGCGATTTTTTGCGCAAAGCTGAAGCCTCGCGAGAATCCAGACCATCAATCTCCGCCTTGGCCTCCGAGCCCTCCAGTTGGCATATGGCGAATTAAATCCGCCATCTAGGCTCGTGATTGGTATTCGCGGCCCCGACCCGACATTTGTCGATGGCAAGCGTCGCCGGACTGCTGCCTTTGTGGAATTCAATCAACCCTATGAACAGACGCCGCAAAGCAACCCGGCTTCGCATTGTGAAGGTGAATATAGGCGATCTCAGGCTTGTCAAAGGCTTTAGAGATTACAGACGACAACGTATTGCCTGGGACGACATCGGCATCAACCATCATGTGATTGCCGTCGAAAAGACGAATGGAAATCAACCGCGATCGAATGACTTCTGGAATGTCGTTCATTGCAATCTCAGCTTGTTTGGCATGTTCCCTTACAAAGATCGCATGGGTCGCTTGATACGGACTTTTCGCTGGCTGATGCACGTAGTTCAGAAGAATGACGGTTTCCCCGACCTCGGCATCCACCATACTTACGCGGCATGGTGTTCCGGGCTTTGCAGTCACGACTTGCCGACATGCCTTGCGTTCCGCGAGTTCTGCGTCAGTCAAACCAAAAAGGTCGGCGAATTCGGTTTCTGACAGGGCTTTGATTTGGAAGTTCATGTTGAGCGCTCCTATTGCATATCAAACGCAATACCAAATCCAAGCCAGTCGGGACGACCCGATACTTGCGCTATCGTTCGTTTGCAGTCGTTGATACCAGGCGGCAACATCGTTCACTATGGGCTCCAAGCGGTCGAGTGCGATGCATCATCATGCGAAAACGCTCATCCAGGTTTGTGATTTGCAATCGCGGCCCTTTGTTGACGTTCAATGGCTTTCTAGTACAACTGTATGGTTTCCCGAAAGCAGTCGTAAGTGTCCCCTGTTGCCTCAATGCTGACTACTGCCGAAATGCCCGTTGGAAGCTCTGAACAAATGGCTCCGCAATATAGTCGGCAAAGGTCCTGTCGTAGGTTGTCAAATAGACTTCGCTGGGCATTCCGGGAACAATAGACGGGAGCTGTGCGCCAGCAGTTTCGTCTACCCTCAGTCTCACGGTGTAGTATGGAGGCTCATCGGCCCGATCTTGTCGAGCATCAGCTCCGACGAACGTTACTTCTGCGCTGACAGGATCATAGAGCCGCCGATTGAATGCAGAAAGAACCGCTCTTGCCTTTTGCTTGGGGTACACTTGATCTACATCAGCAGGTTGGATCTTGGCCTCAATCAGTAACGGTTGATCATCTGAAACAATCTCGACCATAGGTGCGAATGGTTCAACTGCGCTTCCAATAGTATTGATGTGCAGCTTGTTGACCACGCCATCCACCGGTGCAGTGATGTCGATCCGTGCGACCGCATCGACTTTTCCGGAAAGCGCCTCAACGGCTTCCATTCTTTCCGCGCGCACCTTGGCGAGTTCCGTGCTGACCTTCTCCATAAAATTCGAACGCTCGGCAGAAATACGGTGTTCCACTTCGTCGATCTGTTGCTCATAGGAAGCTATCGTGGATGTCGATTTCTCGATTTTGCCTTTCAATTCGGCGTGAGAACGCTCCCGCTCCCTCAAGACATTGGCTCGACCATATCCTTGTCGCGCCGCCTCTCTTAGCAATGAAACTTCCTCCGATAGACTAGAGAATTGTACCCTGTAAGAGGAGACCTCACTCTGGGTGCCCGCTTTCTGTTCCTGTAAGGCGCGCTTCTGAGCAAGAAGTACGTCAATCGTATCAGAAAGCTGTTTCTTTCGATTAGTAAACTCATTCATCTGATCGGTTATCAGATCACTAAAGGTGGAGGCTTCAACCAGTTGAGACGCCTCATTTGATGCCAAATCTGCTTTGCCAAAGCTGTCGGCATTTCGACTTTCCGCTTCAAGCCGGATTTGTTTTATGCTGAGGCTGGCAATGCGTGCCTTCAGTTCCGCCGCAGCCGCCTTATCTTCAGGCCTTGAAAGGGTCGCAATCACTTGTCCTTTTTTCAAATGTTCTCCTTCTTTAACGAACAGACCGGACAATGCTCCGCCCCGCTCATGACGAACAACTTGGAGGTTGCCATCAGTAATCACGGTCCCTTGCGCAATGATGGCACCCGACAGAGGCACGCCGAAAGCCCATACGGCAAAACCACCCATAAACACTAGGGTTGAAGTGATTCCAACGATCAGGCTTGCTTTGACAGAAGTGACTGACTCTAAGACATTTTCAATATTCGCTTTGCTCATGTCAAACACTCCCGCTTGCATTTGTCGTTGCAGATGGCTTCATGGCAATCACGCGTGACTGGCCCCGGTTTGACTGGGAGTGGGGCAACTGCGTCGGCCTGATCTGTCCATTCTCCATGATCAGAACTTGGTCTGCGATGGTCAGAAGACTGTTGCGGTGCGTGACAAGAATGACCGTTGTTCCATTCTTGCGTTCCGCATCGAGAGCTTCCTTGAGAGCCTGCTCGCCATGACTGTCAAGGTTCGCGTTTGGCTCATCCAGAACCAAAACCGATGGTCCGGCAAACAAAGCCCGCGCCAGAGCAATGCGCTGAGTTTGTCCTCCCGAAAGGCGAATGCCATTCGGCCCAACATGCGTGTTGTAGCCTTCAGGGAGCGTGGAAATGAAATCATGAGCCTGCGCTCTTTTGGCCGCCTCGATGATCATGCTGTCATCGCAATCGCTCGTGAACCTCGCGATGTTCTCCGCCACTGTCCCTTCGAACAAGGTGGTTTGCTGGGCCATATACCCAAAGGCTTTGCCGCGTGTCTCGCTTGGCCACTCGGCCAATCGAAAGCTGTCCAGTCGCACTTCGCCTGACGTGGATGAAATTGCTCCACAAAGAAGACGCAAAAAAGTGGATTTACCCGATCCGGACGCTCCAACGATCACTGTCAGGCTCCCCGGCTCGGCGTCGAAATCGATGGCATTGACAAGGATCGGGGCGTCGGAGGATTGTCCTACCGCATAATGGAGCTTGCGTGCCGAGAGCCTGCCGTCCGGTCTGGGCAAATTGACCTTAGTGTTCGAGTCTTCTGCCTTTTCGGCCTCTTGCAAAGCTTCGTTCACATCACGATATGACCGGCGCGCTTCGGAGATGGCTTTCCAGCCACCAACAATCTGCTGGATCGGCAAGAGCGCACGTGATGAAACGATGGAAGCTGCAAAAATCAGGCTGGCGGACATGTCTCCGTTGATAACCAGCCAGGCCCCAAGTCCGAGAGTGCCGATCTGAAGGCCCTGTCTTACAAATCGTGTCAGACCGAAAAACCGGTCGTTGACAATTCCCGCCCGCTCCTGTGAGAGAGCGGCATTCAGAGCTTGGCTTGTCCAGCGCTGCGATAGTGCCGAGCCCATACCCAGAGCCCTGACATCTTCTCTGGCACTCAATGTTTCCTGCGCACGTCGTGCTGCCTTGCCCTGTGCCTCCATGAAATCTGCGGACGACTTTCTCGTAGCAAGGTCATTGAACATGGCAACGCCCAGCAGAACGACGATGCCCCCGCATGTTGCCCAGCCGAGCAACGGATGGGCGAAAAACATGAGGATCAGGAACAGGGGAGCAAATGGCAAATCAAACAGATTGACGAAGGTAGGCGATGATATGAAGCGCTTGACCGTTGCAACCTTACCGACAGTCGCTCCATTCAGACTCGCTTCACCATGGGAAGAGGCGGAAATTAAACGAGGCAGAATGGCCAGCTCAAAACGCGCGGACAATCGTCTGGCGACCGTCTGGCGCAGCATTTCAATCAAACCCAGCAACAAAAGGGCCGAGATTGCGATGAGGCTCAGAAAAGCGAGTGTCTCAGCGCTCTGGGTGGGAATGACCCGATCATAGATCTGCGTAAGGTAGATCGGCATGACCAACAGCAAAAGATTGCTGACGATGGAAAAGACCGACAGCACCACCAAAGGCCCCGAGAGCCTTTTGCCAAAGCGCGATGCAACCATTTCTTGCCCCCTGCAATGCAAATAAACAATGGCTGCGATCCTCTCATTTACACCCTGTTAACGCTATAACAGTTTGAGTTTAACGTTAACTGCGACTAGGGAAAGGGACAGTCGACAAACAGACCCCGCCCAATCAGACAAGGTCTTGTAAAGTGGTTTCTATGCTCAAAAACACAGAAAGATGGCGCGATCTACGCCATCTTCCGTTTCTTCAATTTTGACCTAGCTGATCAGGAAGTCATCCTCGCTCAAACTGGCGAGGCTGACACCGGAGAGCTCGATGCCGTCGTCTGTGGACAATTGAAGGATGGTGTTGCCATCCACCTCAGTCGTAGTGGCAAGGACCGCGTTGAAGTCGGAGAAGCCATAATCCGTCAGATCGATAACATCTCCTGCGCCAGCACCGGTTTCGAAATCCGTAATGATATCAATACCATCACCTTCCATGAAGCGGAAAGTGTCATTGCCCGAGCCACCACTTAGGCGGTCGTTGTCACGACCACCCTCGATGTGATCATTTCCCGGCCCCCCATCAATGATATCATCATCAGCGTTTCCATAGACCATGTCGTCTCCATCATTCGACCACAGGATATCATCCCCCCCGCCACCATAGATGGTGACATCACCTGTTGAGTGCTGAAGACTTGCCAGATCGACCAGGTCATCTCCATTACTCGAAAGGAACGTTTCAATATCCTCGACCCTTGGATCCGTCGAGTTTTCATCCTCCAAAAAGAGAGCGTCTGAAAGTGAGGTTATGACGAGCGTGTCGTCGCCGGCTCCGCCAAGGTATGAGTTGTTATTCAAGTTATATATGCCGTCGATTTCAATCACGTCTCCACTGTATGGATTGGTGATTACGGTATCTAGCGATGACTCTGTTCCTGTAAAGAACACAACCTTGTCTGAGACCCCATTAACCTGCAGGATTGCTGTATTTGAGATGGTATCGATGCCATCCGTGACATTGAAATTGACAGTGATGTCACGAAATTCCGCATCTTCCAGTTCTTCATACTGGCCCGGATCGATGGAGATCGTTCCATCTCCATTGTCAGTGTAGAGCACTGGTTCACCGAGATGGTCAGTAACAGTGACACCAGTTACGGTCAGGGCGTCGTTGCCGTCGATATCCGTTACGCCAGCCAAGAGATCAATAGTCTGGATCGCATCAACCCTGGAAACTGCTCCCGCATCAATGGTAGCAACCACTGGCGCATCATTTCGACCTTCGATGGTTAGTGTCACAGTGGCACTGTCCGTTCCACCATTGCCATCCGAGATGGTGTAGGTGAAACTGTCCTCGATGCTTTCGCCCTCAGAGAGAGCCTGAAGGGTCGCCGAGCTGGTTGGATCATAACTGATCGTTCCGCCGTTGTTCAGTACCACGGATGCTCCATTGGCGCTGGTGGCGGAGACTGAGGTGACTGTCAGGGCATCAGCGTCCGTGTCATTGGCAAGCAAAGTTGCCGTATCGATGGTGATAGCTGTGTCTTCATCATACCCACCCTGCGGTGTGCCATCGGCGTCAAAGATCCGGGCCTTGATACCGTAGCCACTCGTATCCCCTTGCTGCGCGTCATTAGACCGCCAAGTGACCACAAAGCCACCATTGCTCAGAGACGTGATCGAAGGATTATACTGGCCACCATCGGTGAATTCATTGACTAGGAACTCAGACACTGTCTCATTGCCGTTGGCGTCAAAGATCCGGGCCTTGATACCGTAGCCATTCGTATCCCCTTGCTGCGGGTCATCGGAAGTCCAAGTGACCACAAAGCCACCATTGCTCAGAGACGTGATCGAAGGATAATTCTGGCCACCATCGGTGAATTCATTGACCAGGAATTCAGACACAGTCTCATTGCCGTTGACGTCAAAGATCCGGGCCTTGATACCGTAGCCACTCGTATCCCCTTGCTGCGGGTCACCGGAAGCCCAAGTGACCACGAAGCCGCCATTGCTCAGAGACGTGATCGAAGGATTAAACTGGGAAGAATTGGTGAATTCATTGACCAGGAACTCAGACACTGTCTCATTGCCGTTGGCGTCAAAGATCCGGGCCTTAATGCCATTCCTACTCGTATCCCCTTGCTGTGCGTCATTAGACTGCCAAGTGACCACAAAGCCACCATTGCTCAGAGACGTGATCGAAGGATTAAGCTGGCCACTATTAGTGAATTCATTGACCAGGAATTCAGACACAGTCTCATTGCCATCGGCGTCAAAGATCCGAGCCTTGATGCTATTGCCACTGGTGTCCCCTTGCTGCCGGTCAGTGGAAGTCCAGGTCACCACGAAGCCGCCATTGCTCAGAGACGTGACTGAAGGATAATACTGGTCATTATCGGTGAATTCATTGACCAGGAATTCAGACACTGTCTCATTGCCGTTGGCGTCGAAGATCCGGGCCTTAATGCCATTGCTACTGGTGTCCCCTTGCTGCTGGTCTCCGGAAATCCAGGTCACCACGAACCCGCCATTGCTCAGAGACGTGATCGTAGGATTAAACTGGGAAGAGTTGGTGAATTCATTGACCAGGAATTCAGACACTGTCTCATTGCTATCCACATCAAAGACCCGAACCTTGATGCCAGCGCTACTACTGTCTCCTTGCTGCGGTGCATTCGAATACCATGTGACCACGATGCCGCCATTGTTCAGAGACGTGACAGAAGGAGCATACTGGCCACTACTGGTGAATTCATTGACCAGGAATTCACTCGGTGCAATCACCGAGTCATCCACCGCGACAGGTGCCTGATTGTCGTTAACACCACTCACCAAAAGCGTCGCTACGTTGTCTACCTTTTCGAAACCGTCCGAGACATTGTAGTTGACGGTCAGCGTCCTGCTATTGCCATCGTTCAGCGCGTCATATTGTGCAGGATCGATGGAGATGGTGCCATCACCATTATCGGTGAAGGTGACCGCATTGCCGAGATCATCGGTTACCGTGATGTCAGTTGCGGACAGGACGTCACTGGCATCGATGTCCGCCGCCCCAGCCAACAGATCGATAGTCTGGATCGCGTCATCTTCCGTAACCGTCCCCGCATCGATAGCTACAACCATCGGCGCATCATTTCGACCTTCGATGGTCAGAGTCACGGTCGCGCTGTCCGTTCCACCATTGCCATCCGAGATGGTGTAGGTGAAGCTGTCATCACTGCTCTCACCTTGAGACAGCGCCTGAAGCACTGCAGAGCCGGTTGGATCATAGCTGATCGTTCCGTCACTGTTCAGCACCACGGATGCCCCATTGGAACTGGTGGCGGAGACTGAAGTGACCGTCAGAGGATCATTGTCCGGATCCGTGTCATTGGCGAGCAAAGTTGCCGTATCGATGGTGACGATCGTGTCTTCATCATAATACCCACCGCGCGGCGTGCCATCGGCGTCAAAGATCCGGGCTTTAATGTCAGTGCCGTTCGCGTTGTTCTGCTGCCCATCTCGAGAGTACCAAGTCACTACAAATCCACCATCTGGAAGGCTCGCAACGGTCGGATATAGTTGACTATCATGGATGAACTCATTGACAAGGAATTCCGATCCCCGCACAGAGCCATCAGCATTAAAGATCCGGGCCTTGATGCCAGAGTCGCTAATGTCTCCTTGTTGCGGATCATTTGAGCACCATGTCACCACAAAGCCACCATCAGACAAACCCGTAATGGTTGGGCTATTTTGACTTGCGTTTGTGTACTGATTGACCAGAAATTCGGACAAGC
This sequence comes from uncultured Cohaesibacter sp., assembly GCF_963677725.1. Lineage (NCBI taxonomy): Bacteria > Pseudomonadati > Pseudomonadota > Alphaproteobacteria > Hyphomicrobiales > Cohaesibacteraceae > Cohaesibacter > uncultured Cohaesibacter sp. Next base: position 3,462,281 of record NZ_OY782507.1, on the reverse strand, counting down.
GTTCTGAGCCATCAGCATTGAAGACGCGGGCCTTGATAGCGGCTTCACTTGTGTCGCCTTGCTGTAGATCCCCAGAATACCACACTATTGCAAAACCACCATCGGCAAGACTGGTCAAAGTGGGGTCGACTTGGTTTTCTTGGGTGAATTCATTGACAAGAAATTCAGAAACGCGCTCTGTGCCATCAGCATCAAATATCCGAGCGCTGATGCCTTTGTTACTTTCGTCCCAAGAGTTCCACGTCACGACAAAGCCACCATCTGGAAGACTGGTAATCTCTGGGCTTTCTTGAATGTAGTAGGTATCAACATTGACGAGGAACTCCGAAACGCGTTCAGAGCCATCAGCATTAAAGATACGAGCCTTGATCCCGGAATAATCTGTATCACCCTGTTGCGGATCGTCCGAATACCATGTGGCTACAAAGCCGCCATCGGCAAGACCCGTGGTTGCCGGAAAATTTTGACCCAGGTTTGTATATTCATTGACCAGAAATTCAGAAACCTGCTCGTTACCATTCGCATCAAAGATTCGTGCCTTGATGCCGTAGTCACTTGTATCCCCTTGTTGCGCATCCCGGGATTCCCAAGTCACTACAAATCCACCATCAGCCAGGCTTGAAATAGCGACGCGGTCTTGAAAATCCTGAGTAACTTCGTTCACAAGGAACTCGGAGACTCTTTCAGTACCGTCAGCATTGAATATCCGTGCCTTGATGCCAGTGCCGCTTGTGTCTCCTTGTTGCGGATCAAAAGACTCCCAAGCCACAATGAATCCACCATCGGAAAGATTCGTGATTGCGGGAAGCCACTGGGAACCTTTGGTGAGTTCGTTTACCAGGATTTCGCTCTCTGAAGCCAGCTCATCGTCAACCGCATCAGGCGGGGAGTTGTCCGTCACACCATCCACAACCAACGTCGCACTATTGGCCACCGTATCAAAACCATCAGTCACGCCATAGCTGACCGTCACAGTGCGGCTCTCGCCATCATCGAGTACATCATACTGGGCAGGATCGATGGAGATTGTGCCATCACCATTATCAGTGAAAGTGACCGGATTGCCGAGATCATCGGTTACCGTTATGTTAGTTGCGGACAGAACGTCACTGGCATCGATATCCGTTGTCCCAGCTAACAGATCGATAGTCTGGATCGCGTCATCTTCTGTAACCGTCCCCGCATCAAGGGCAATAACTGAAGGCGCATCATTGGTGCCCGCGATGGTTATGTTTGCGGTTTGCGGCACCGAGCCGCCATTGCCATCAACCACATCATAGGTGACGGTGATGGTCTTGGTCTCGCCAACCGCCAGCGACTGGAAGGCCGCGTCGGACGGATCAATCTCAAGGCTGGTGCCATTAAGCACAACGCCAGCTTCAAGGCCAGACACATTGGCAACCGAGAGCACATCGCTCGCATCGACATCACTCGCCCCGGCCAGCAGATCAAGACTGTAGGCTGCATCATCCTCATTGGTCTGAGACGTCAGAGCCGCTGTAACAGTCGGCGCATCATTGGTGCCGGTGACCGTGATGGTCACGGTTCCGATATCCGTTGATCCTTTCTGATCATCGGCAGTGAAGTCGAAGCTCACCTGACGGTTCTCTCCGACGGCCAGATCATCAAAGGCGGTGCCAGGGTCAAAGCTGTAGGAGCCATCCGGGTTGACCGTCACAGACCCCTCTGCCGGACCGGTTGCCAGCGAATAGGAGAGCGTATCCCCATCATCATCCGTTGCTGACAGGGTGCCATTGAGAACCACATTCTCCGCTGTCTCGCCGATGCCATTGTTCGCCGTCACCGCCTCATTCAGGTCGGCAACAGTGATCGTAAAGTCCTGATCAAAGCGACCGCCATTGCCGTCGCTGGAGGTGACAGTCAACGTGACCGTAGGCTCGACTTCGTGGTCGAGTGACTGGCCATCCTTGAGCTTGAGCACAAAGCTGCCTGACTGTTCGATGACTTCGAACCGAGTGTCGGAGACAGAGTAGCTATGGCTGTCGGATGCATCCACGTCTGTCGTCGACAGGGTGCCGATCACGGCCCCGGAGGCATTCTCATCCACCGCATTGGCGGACAGATCAATGGCGGTCGGCGCATCATTGGTGCCCGCGATGGTTATGTTTGCGGTTTGCGGCACCGAGCCGCCATTGCCATCAACCACATCATAGGTGACGGTGATGGTCTTGGTCTCGCCAACCGCCAGCGACTGGAAGGCCGCGTCGGACGGATCAATCTCAAGGCTGGTGCCATTAAGCACAACGCCAGCTTCAAGGCCAGACACATTGGCAACCGAGAGCACATCGCTCGCATCGACATCACTCGCCCCGGCCAGCAGATCAAGACTGTAGGCTGCATCATCCTCATTGGTCTGAGACGTCAGAGCCGCTGTAACAGTCGGCGCATCATTGGTGCCGGTGACCGTGATGGTCACGGTTCCGATATCCGTTGATCCTTTCTGATCATCGGCAGTGAAGTCGAAGCTCACCTGACGGTTCTCTCCGACGGCCAGATCATCAAAGGCGGTGCCAGGGTCAAAGCTGTAGGAGCCATCCGGGTTGACCGTCACAGACCCCTCTGCCGGACCGGTTGCCAGCGAATAGGAAAGCGTATCCCCATCATCATCCGTTGCTGACAGGGTGCCATTGAGAACCACATTCTCCGCTGTCTCGCCGATGCCATTGTTCGCCGTCACCGCCTCATTCAGGTCGGCAACAGTGATCGTAAAGTCCTGATCAAAGCGACCGCCATTGCCGTCGCTGGAGGTGACAGTCAACGTGACCGTCGGCTCGACTTCGTGGTCGAGTGACTGGCCATCCTTGAGCTTGAGCACAAAGCTGCCTGACTGTTCGATGACTTCGAACCGAGTGTCGGAGACAGAGTAGCTATGGCTGTCGGATGCATCCACGTCTGTCGTCGACAGGGTGCCGATCACGGCCCCGGAGGCATTCTCATCCACCACATTGGCGGACAGATCAATGGCGGTCGGCGCGTCGTTTGTCCCCGCGATGGTTATGTTTGCGGTTTGCGGCACCGAGCCGCCATTGCCATCAACCACATCATAGGTGACGGTGATGGTCTTGGTCTCGCCAACCGCCAGCGACTGGAAGGCCACGTCGGACGGATCAATCTCAAGGCTGGTGCCATTAAGCACAACGCCAGCTTCAAGGCCAGACACATTGGCAACCGAGAGCACATCGCTCGCATCGACATCACTCGCCCCGGCCAGCAGATCAAGACTGTAGGCTGCATCATCCTCATTGGTCTGAGACGTCAGAGCCGCTGTAACAGTCGGCGCATCATTGGTGCCGGTGACCGTGATGGTCACGGTTCCGATATCCGTTGATCCTTTCTGATCATCGGCAGTGAAGTCGAAGCTCACCTGACGGTTCTCTCCGACGGCCAGATCATCAAAGGCGGTGCCAGGGTCAAAGCTGTAGGAGCCATCCGGGTTGACCGTCACAGACCCCTCTGCCGGACCGGTTGCCAGCGAATAGGAGAGCGTATCCCCATCATCATCCGTTGCTGACAGGGTGCCATTGAGAACCACATTCTCCGCTGTCTCGCCGATGCCATTGTTCGCCGTCACCGCCTCATTCAGGTCGGCAACAGTGATCGTAAAGTCCTGATCAAAGCGACCGCCATTGCCGTCGCTGGAGGTGACAGTCAACGTGACCGTAGGCTCGACTTCGTGGTCGAGTGACTGGCCATCCTTGAGCTTGAGCACAAAGCTGCCTGACTGTTCGATGACTTCGAACCGAGTGTCGGAGACAGAGTAGCTATGGCTGTCGGATGCATCCACGTCTGTCGTCGACAGGGTGCCGATCACGGCCCCGGAGGCATTCTCATCCACCGCATTGGCGGACAGATCAATGGCGGTCGGCGCATCATTGGTGCCCGCGATGGTTATGTTTGCGGTTTGCGGCACCGAGCCGCCATTGCCATCAACCACATCATAGGTGACGGTGATGGTCTTGGTCTCGCCAACCGCCAGCGACTGGAAGGCCGCGTCGGACGGATCAATCTCAAGGCTGGTGCCATTAAGCACAACGCCAGCTTCAAGGCCAGACACATTGGCAACCGAGAGCACATCGCTCGCATCGACATCACTCGCCCCGGCCAGCAGATCAAGACTGTAGGCTGCATCATCCTCATTGGTCTGAGACGTCAGAGCCGCTGTAACAGTCGGCGCATCATTGGTGCCGGTGACCGTGATGGTCACGGTTCCGATATCCGTTGATCCTTTCTGATCATCGGCAGTGAAGTCGAAGCTCACCTGACGGTTCTCTCCGACGGCCAGATCATCAAAGGCGGTGCCAGGGTCAAAGCTGTAGGAGCCATCCGGGTTGACCGTCACAGACCCCTCTGCCGGACCGGTTGCCAGCGAATAGGAAAGCGTATCCCCATCATCATCCGTTGCTGACAGGGTGCCATTGAGAACCACATTCTCCGCTGTCTCGCCGATGCCATTGTTCGCCGTCACCGCCTCATTCAGGTCGGCAACAGTGATCGTAAAGTCCTGATCAAAGCGACCGCCATTGCCGTCGCTGGAGGTGACAGTCAACGTGACCGTCGGCTCGACTTCGTGGTCGAGTGACTGGCCATCCTTGAGCTTGAGCACAAAGCTGCCTGACTGTTCGATGACTTCGAACCGAGTGTCGGAGACAGAGTAGCTATGGCTGTCGGATGCATCCACGTCTGTCGTCGACAGGGTGCCGATCACGGCCCCGGAGGCATTCTCATCCACCACATTGGCGGACAGATCAATGGCGGTCGGCGCGTCGTTTGTCCCCGCGATGGTTATGTTTGCGGTTTGCGGCACCGAGCCGCCATTGCCATCAACCACATCATAGGTGACGGTGATGGTCTTGGTCTCGCCAACCGCCAGCGACTGGAAGGCCGCGTCGGACGGATCAATCTCAAGGCTGGTGCCATTAAGCACAACGCCAGCTTCAAGGCCAGACACATTGGCAACCGAGAGCACATCGCTCGTATCGACATCACTCGCCCCGGCCAGCAGATCAAGACTGTAGGCTGCATCATCCTCATTGGTCTGAGACGTCAGAGCCGCTGTAACAGTCGGCGCATCATTCAGCGGCTGGATTTCGATCGTAACCGTTGCCGTGGTAACACCAGAGTTGCCGTCATCTACCTGATATTGAAAGCTAACCGAGCCAAAAAAATTTTCTTCTGGGAGGTAACTGTAACTTCCATCCGAGTTCAAGGTCAGCTGTCCACTTGCAGGCCCCTGAAGGAGGGTGAACTCAAGCACATCGCCATCGTCATCTCGAGCCGTCAGTTGGCCGTTGAGGGATTGATCCTCCATAATTGAAACCGTCACATCGTCAGCAGACGGTGTGCTGTTGAGTGGGTTTATCTCCTCTCCGTCAACAATCACCTTCAGTTTTTCGACTTGCGAGACATGAAGGTTAAAGGCTGTAAATTTGAAGTTGTCATTGAAGCGACACTGATGCCACCATCCATGATGGTGCTGACTGGTCTGCAGATCCAGAAAGGCGAGGAAACTTGCAACATCGTCCCGCACATTTGAACTTTGCCATTCTTCCTGTGTGAATTCGAGTGTGAGTGTATCAACACCCGAGCCACCTCTGTAATAGTCGCAGCTGTTCGTATTCTCAGAAAGATTGTAAATCAATTCATCACAGCCGGCACCGCCATACACGCTGTCATTACCCGAGCCGCCGTCAATGGTGTCGTTACCAAAGCCGCCCTGAAGATAGTCATGCCCCGCGCCGCCATCGATAATGTCATCGCCACAGCCGGCATATACCCAGTCATTTCCGCCGCCAGCTTGGATCTTGTCGTCTCGCCGACCGGTAAAAATATAATCTGATCGGTCCGAGCCTTTGACCAAATTGTTAGAATGGTTTCCAAAGACGAAGTTGCGGGTAAAGCGGTTCATAATTCTGTCCCCATCAGAAGATATAGTTAATACACTCTAAAGGTGCATATTGGGGGATTTAAACTTGAGTAACTATTAGTGTCAATTGGAGAAGACAGACCAATAATTGAAATGGTTAATGTCTTTCGGCCTGCATTTTTTGAGCTTATAGAGAAATGTCGATGAATTAATTCCAATTCGGATTGTTAAACGTGACATCCATTAACATTGTTACTGGTATGAAGTGCCTATGCTTTTATGCCCATTCCTAGTTTCAGAATGGAGCCTGAAGCAAGAATTATGTTTTCCCGTTTTTTCTGCCAAAACTAAGATAAATACCAACAGAATTAGTGTGTTTTGGTTAATCGCACGATGATTTTCTTGGCACAGAGAGCCAGTTGAGGGGTGCGGCGCCATTCTCTGCCACTCATTCAGCCTTCTGACTCACATCTCGATCATAAATTTAGAGATTAGAAAGTCTATCGCGGAGTGATCAAGCCAATGTCTGCATTTGACCACGAACGTAGCAACCCTCACACTTATGCAGAGGTCAGCTTTCCGCCCGGTTTTTTCCAGACATGCATTCAGTGGGTACGAAATTTCAGTGCTACAGTGAATATCAGAAATGTCCGCAGAGCCGTCGTTTCCTAGGCTTCAATTCTGCAACATCAACGAACGGCAGCTTTCGGGAAGCGCGTCGGGGCCACCCATGACCAATCGAATATCGGGTTGGGGCCGCGATTGCTATTCTTGGTCCAAGAAGGGCGGTTTCACATGATGATACACCGTATCAGGCCTCTTCTTCCATGGGCCGCAATGAGAATTGATCAGGAATGTGCCAATCAGGGCATTGCAGATGCGCTTATGAATAGACACCTGATTGAACCGACCGTAAATAGGCGAGAACTCTGTCAGATTTACGCTCGGAAACCAGATCAAACGCAGTTTTTCCGGCCCAACCAGGAATGGGTTGATGTTTAAACCAAAGAGCCGCACGCTGATCAGACCCAGTCATCTCGCATGCTAAATTGAGGATATTCAATAATGGGCGAATTGCTTCATTCAGCTTGCGCAAACCTGAGTGCCGATAAAACGAATGTCGATCAATACCGGTCAACTTAGCCAATTCTGTTTGCGTGATACCAAGTTTCGTTGCAAATGCCGGTGCAGATGTAATGTGACTGTTGGGATCGAATGGCGTGACCATGTTTGAGGAACCTCTTTGCGAAGCAAGCATTTGACGTGCATGCGAGACAAGCCCATTCTGTGACCATCTTTCGAACGATTCAAGTCTCCTATACCGCCCTAGATTTGCCGGAAGCCATTACCTTGTGACGGAAGACTATCCAAATTCCTGCCGTCAGGTCGATGAAAGCAACGCGCTTCTTTCGAACGACGGAAATGCGGAAGTTAATCTTCGGCTTATGCGCGGTAGCGAAAGTCGGGGCATGAAACGCAGCTCGTTTGTTGCCCCCCAATGAAAGGATGATTGCAGGCGATGCCTTCGGCATAGGCGTTAAGGTTTTGAGGCCGAACAAGGGCGGAATTCAGTAACCCAGCATCCCATACACCCTGAGTGCCTCCTCCGATATCGATCACGTGTACATGCAAACGGCGGCACTCGTCCGCTGACATCAAAACGAGACGATCTGGCTAATGGCAGGCAATGGTGACGGGTTCGGTCATGGCTGCATCACTGTGAGCTCCGATATTCGTCTTGAACTCAGTTGCGCTCACTCGGGTCATTTGGGCCTCCTTGATGATGTTGTGAATATATGGCCAATTTGTCTATTTTCCCCATTGCCTGATGAGCTTTCGGGGCGCGTGTCACTTCAAGATCCTCGCTCGGGCGACGTTGGCATCTGAGGGTCATAAACTCGATCAGAATTTCCGGGCGAGATCGATATCGCTATTTTCCAGCACATTTTTCATCGCATTAAGATCCTGGGAGGTCATCTGCAAAGACGTACCAATCTCCCTCCATTTACTGGATATTGTATCAGCCATTGCACGTATCATGCTCCGCGCCTCGCCATCGGACAGATCGAAATACGGCGCCGCATCGAGAGCTGAAGCAATCGAGCACTCCGCACCGTGGATTTCCGAAATCGAGGTCTGAAGATACCCACCAGCCCGGTGCTCCGGATTGATATCGAAGGCCGGGGAAAGGCGCCAACCGGTGGGCGCGCGCAGGAAGCCGTGATTGCGCAGATGGTCATCCGTGTTGCGGATCAGGATCCCGAAGCACATCCGCCTGTAAAGCTCGAGGATATCCCGCTTTGGGTCTGCGCCATGCGTGCGCAGTGCCATCGCGATATCCTCGTAGGAGTGGTCGTCGCCTGAATATTCGGAGACGAATGTCTGGGCGGAGATGTAAGGAACGCGAGCCTCATGGTTCTTCCCTGTCCGATCAAACCGTTTGACCATGATCATCGGGAAATGTGGAGCGTCGTTGAGCACATGCGCTTGCGCAACCTCGATGCCTACAAGGCCCGCAAGGCGCAGTGCGAGAACTTCAGCACGAGCCATGGCATAAGTGTCATTTTGCTTTGGAAGTTTGATGATCCACAGGGCGCCATCCTCGTCGATGGCATTGACCTTTGGCCGGGCACCACCGAGGGACCCCACGGCATCGCGCAGAATGTCACCACCTACTAGCTCTCCGCGCGTCTCGACATATGCATCGGGATCGGCCTCGAACGACCTGGCAGCATGAATGACATCAGCCATATTGTGCAACATCGGAACACGAGGTCTTCCCTTTACTGTCGAGACCTTGGCCAGCGCGCGCCCCTTCTCTCCCGGGGCATCGAAATACCGCAACGCACCGATGCGCAGAACATCATCAGTTCCGATCAGATAGTCGATGTCAAAGAGGAGCCCTCCCCCGCTTGTCTTGTCGATGATCTTGCGGCCCCAAGAATCCGGGGCCCCATCCTCGATTGGACTGGGGAGGGACGACATGTTGCGGTCTTTCTTCCCGAAGAAAGGGGCAGCCTGCAAAGGCATGAATGGTGAGAGGGGAAAAGCCCGTGCGTTGTTGAGCCATGTTTCGGCGTAGCGGAATGTGGAGATCTCACGGCGCCCATCATTCTCACAAGCAAGCGTTCCAACGGGAACTCCTGACGCCCCCATGCGGACATCGATTTCCTTCTTGCCCATCACCAGCCCTCTGGATCATTTTTTGCAGTATCATCACACAGAGATCCTCCCGGCCCGGTTTCTTCCGCAGTCCGGGACCTGACGATCCTTTTGGGCACGGCTTCATGGGCAGCCATGAGACCAATATCGTCCGAGGCGCGATCAGCGAGATCAATTATACGGTCCAGCATACCCAATGCGTGCAGAGCCATGGCCAGCGTGTTCAACGATACGCCAGGATCGCCTTTTTCAAGCCTACGCAATGTCCCACGGTCCACCCCCATACGGTCGGCCATGTCCAACGTGGACAGCCTACGGGCTCGCCGGGCAAGGGCGATATCCTTACCAAGCTTTGATAGCCCGTGTTGGATGATGGGATGCACAGCGCTTCCCTTTGTCATCTTGCCACTCATGGTGTTCACATGCCTCATAACGGCTTATTTTGGTGCATCTGTACACCATACTCGTTATCGCTCAGAAAATCACCAACCAAATTCTCCCTAACCACAAAATGATGCACACATACACCAAATAATGCGTAAATGGTGTATGTGTGCCGCTCTGCGTCATCGTTAGTTTTACTCCGCCGTTGCCACGAGCCTCTATTCACAATTCCTCAAGGTGCAAAACATCAGAATTCCGAAACTCACTAAAATGATATAGATATGTCATCTATATCATTTTAGTGTTGACAAAAAAGTAACTAAGATATGTTATCTCCATCATCTGGAGAAAATCATGCATCTGACCCGTCACGCAGAACACCGATCCATCAAGCGCAACATCCCTATGCATGTGATGGACGCGATATATGAGTTTGGATCTCCGCACCCTTCTCGAGGATTGCTGAGTCTCACCCTAGACAGGAAGGCTATTGACTTGGCCGCTGAGGACAAGGTCCGTCGCCGACACGAGCTGTGTCGCTATAGCGGTACCTACCTCATAGTGGATAACGAAGAGCAGATAGTTACGGTCGCTCGGCGCACGCGCCGCTTCCGCCACTGATTTATTGCAACAAAAGGAATACTACTTTGGAACAGAACCTTTCCATTGCCAGAACCCTACTCCCGCAAATCAAAGCCGATACATCAAAGCATTTGTTGGACCGTCCAGAGTTCCTTCTTGGCCAGACAGACAACATCAAGATTTGCTACGCACCATTTGATCACGTGGCGGTTAAAGCGAAACTTGTTGTCGTAGGCATTACGCCTGGCATGACGCAGGCAATCAACGCATTGAATGCTGCGTTCCTAGCCAAGAAAAACGGCGCAACCCTTGAAGGAACTTTACAGGCAGCCAAGCTGACCGGCAGTTTCAGCGGCCCCATCAGGAACAACCTTATTGCGATGCTTGACCATATTGGTGTCGCCCAACATTTCGGGATTGTGAGCACTTCAGAGATGTTCGCACCCGGGTCAACAGACATTCACTTCACGTCCGCATTACGATATCCGACATTTGTTGACGGCAAAAACTACAATTGCACGCCAGCAATGCTAAAAACACCGCTTCTGCGCCAGATGGTCGAGACCCAACTAGCCGAGGAGGCCGATCTTTTGCCATCGGCATTGTGGTTACCTCTTGGTCCGAAGGCAGAAGAGGCTGTAAAGCACCTTGTAACCATGCATAGACTGAAGTCAGACCATATATTGTCAGGCATGCCTCATCCCAGTGGAGCAAATGCAGAACGAGTTGCCGTATTTCTAGGTCGGAAAGCGCCAGCTTTGGCTTCACGACAAACAAACGCAGAGAAGCTATTGTCAGCAGCAAGCAAGCTCAAAACTCAGATTGCCCGACTTGAAGGAGTGGCAGCATGATAAAAAAAGCTGGAGAAATTCCATACTCGTGGGAACTGATTGAGGATCAGATCAAAGACGCTATCATTGCCCAAGCCGCAATGCTCTCAATGTATGGCCCATGCCTCCATCAATCAAATTCCAAAGTGGACGAAATCTATCTCGGAATCGATTTCGCTGAACTTGAAACTGCAGATGACCTGAGCGACGAATCCCGAGCCAAGATCGATATTAGGCGCCATAATCTCTATCACATTGCACGCGACGCCTATATCTATGCATATCAGCTTGATGGCGTCGAGGAACTGTGCTTTCCCGTTGAAACGCACATGGATAGATGGGGAGAAGTTGAGTATCTTCTAATGTGCTTTCCTCAAAGTAAATGGGAAGGAGATCCCACGCCATTTAGCAAAACTGAGGAAATGCCCTTGAGGCGTATGTTGGAAACATTCTACGCTCGAATGCTTCTATTTGAAGGGGATCACAATCTAAACATCCATCAACTGTCCCTCTTAGCGAACATGACGGTCCCAGCGGTGAGAACCTCTCTTAGCAAAGAAGGCTTCAAGTTGGAGAAAGTCAATCAAAAGCCTGAAGACAAACACGACCCCAAAACCTTTTTGCTGAACGCTTCCAGTGCCAAAGCATGGCTCACCCGTCGCAGAGGTTTCATCCCTCAGCGTCCAACGGGAGAAACGCGAGACAAAAGTGAAATGGCTTCGACAGTCTTGGGTGAAGAAGATATTGATTTTCCAGCCAAGGTAGCAAGCCTGATCAGCTTGACGGAACTCAAGACAGACCAGATTGCCTCAGAAGCCGGAGTGGATCGCGAATGGCTAAAGAACCTGCTCGGTGGAAAGCCTACAAAGCTCGACATTGATGCACTGCGTTCATTGGCAAAAGCACTTTCTGTACCGCTCCCAGATTTCATTGGTATGGCAGTTAGACATATCCTGTCCCTCGAAACCACAGATGCATGACGACGCTCAACAAGCATTGGAATGAAACCAGACACGGGCTTGCTAGTAAGCACCCAGCCCGTGCGACCAGACCACACCTAGATTGAATAAGCTGACATGCCAAATCTTTTTCAGAACCTTTCCGAAGACACGTTGAAGTGCAATCCATTTCCCAGTGGCCCCTTCCGCTTTATCGCCCTTGACGTGGAAACTGCCAACAATGATCGATCAAGCATTTGCCAGATCGGCATAGCTTGCGTCTGCATCGATGACCGTATGAACACATGGTCCAGTTACATCAATCCATGCACCGACAATTGGAGCTGCACTTGGGTTCACAAGATCACACAGTCTCATGTTCAAGACGCTCCAAGTTTTCCAGATGTGCTAAGGCTTCTTCTGCCCCATTTGGATGGGCATACTGTGTTCCAACACAGCAGTTTTGACCGCAGCGCCATAAACGCCGCTTGTGCCGCGAACGGCTTGTCTCATCCGGACTGGGACTGGCGTGACAGCATCCAGATCGCCAAGCTGGCTTGGCCTGAGTTGAAAGGCAATGGAGGATACGGCCTTGCATCGCTAAAGGAGCATCTGAACCTGCGATTCCGCCATCACGACGGAGAAGAAGATGCTCGGGCGGCGGCCGAAATCATCCTCAGGGCCGAACAGCACATGGGAAAGAGCCTTGTTCCCCAGACAACCACTTCACAACATCTACAGTCCTCGAACTCATCCATCGGTATGGCTATTCCTTCAAAGCAGACGACTCCGCAAAAGCGAGTGAAGCGGACACTCTCAACCCGTATGCAACTCAAAGCCCAAATTATGGAGAAGTTGAATGCCATTGCAGAGGAGCACGGTAGTGGGCACCAAGCTGTGTATGCAAATCGCTATGTTTTCTCTACATCCAGTGGCAAGCTTTGCGAACTCATGTTCCAAAAAGATGAGCGCTCGCCTGCAAACCTTTGGGTGCTAGAGCAGTTGGTTCCCAAGGCATCAAGAAGCCATATTCAATCACGTTTCAGCCCAGCAGGCAGCGGACGTCACTCTGCCTTAAAGAAGATGCCCCAACTCAATGCAAGCGATCTTACCTGTTTTGCCTTGGCAACAGTTGCTGAACTGAATGAGATATTGGCAGAAATCAGGGAACAATAGCTTCTATGGAATTCAGACTGAAGCACCCTGCGCCTATAGCAAGACCAACCGCCTTATAGAAGCCCAACCTGCGAGGAAGGGAATCTACTTCGTACTTGATGCGTCACACGAGCGGCCTACCTTTGGCGATGATCATCTCTTTGTCTGCAAGGCTTCTCTGAACAAGTTCCGAGATTTTGGCTTTCACATCGAGAAGATTGGCCGGAACTGCACCCATTATTTGCTCTATGGCATTTCCTGAACCGGAAGCAATGACGCGAAGATCATTTGACTATATCGCGCTGGTGTTCCAACAGATCATAATCAGATTGCAGTCCGAGGAAAAAGCCCTCCAACAGACCAAAGTGCCGAGCAAGTCGTCGATCCATATCTTCAGAAATCGCACGTTTCCCAAGAACGACTTCTTCAATATGACTGCAAGGAGCTTGAACGGCCCGTGCAAGAGCATCCTGGCTCAGGTTCATAGGCTTCAGAAATTCTTCCGACAGAACTTCACCAGGATGAGGGTTTGGCAAATGATCCATCAGGATATTCGATGTTTTCTGCATTGCTCTGTCCTTCCTCGCGCCAAGGCACATCCAGTCGGCCGCTTCTATCCATCGTACGAAAACAAGTCACCCCCAAGGCGTTGAACCCGAATGGGGCGATAGGCCCGGGTTTCCATACCATATTCAATCATCAGCTCCCACTATTGAGAAGCAGCGACATGCTCAAACAGATAGAAGGTCATATAGTCAGTTGAAACGGAAAAATGCTCTCCCTTTCGTAATTCTCCGTCGCGATCATTCAGATCGAGCTGAAAATAGTATTCGACGACCAACATGCTCTGTGTGTCTGTGACAGTCCGCATGTAGTTGATGTTTGGAAAGCCGTCATCATCATCGTCATCGTCCCAGTCCGAAAAGAAGCATTCCCTGTTCAGCCTCGCACCGGTGATTGCCTCCATCGCGACTAGGATCTGCCGAAACTCGTGTTGGTTTTCGTCTGACAGTTCAGAAGCAAATTTGTAGAAGCCCGTAATCTCTCCGCCTCGCTCTCTGGCCGCAGCAATGACGCCGGCGACTTCATCCGGCTGTAGCTCGCGACATTGCACGGTGCTGCCGACAAAGTTCTGGACGCAGACGTCAGAACCCATGCTGATAAAAAGGTCTTTCATGGTAATTTCTCCAATGTTTGGTGGGGAAGTCACGACGAGGTCATCAGTCCGACCGATGCCCATTGATCGGCAAGACCCGGACCGAGATTTCTCATCAAGGATGGAAGTGTGTGATTGTCAGATGAAAATCTGTCAACGAACGGTGCGAACAGAAACAACAACACGAGCCGTGCCAATCCCGATTGCGATCACCTGTGGAGTGGCTCTTCTGTTCTGTCGCGTGCGTTTGAACGAAACTGATGCTATATCTGCGCAGGAAATCGCATGTGAGGGTCATCATGAAGACAGCCCAATCGTTTTGCGGGAGCCGAGGCAATGGCTATTCAGACATCCGCCCCAACAAACAGGCAAGCATCCTGCGCCCATGATTGGCCCATGAAATAGCCTCAAATCGACATGTTTCGGGCACAGACCTCACGACAAAAACCCAATGATTTCAATGGACCTAGAGGGGAACCTTAGCCCTCCGAAGGCAGAGGCCACAGGTTCGAATCCTGTCGGGTGCACCAATATCATATTGATATAATTGGTGTTTTTAGAAATTCCATATTTCTATTGGACCAAGCGAATCGCCAGATTACGCTCAAATGTTCTGCAATTCCGTACAAATCGCGTACAGTAAACTGAATTGCCCCCGCCAAAACCGGTCCAATCCGACCACTTACTAGGCGGCATCTGTGGCACAGAATCCTTCCGCATTTCCGTCGTTCAAATGAAGCGGCTGCTTTCATCGACCTGACGGCAGCAATTTGGATCGTCTTCTGTCATTAGGTGATGGCTTACGGCAAACCTTGCACGGGTCCAGTGGCTTGAATCGTTCGAAAGATGGTCACCGAATGGGATAGTCTCGCATGCACGTCAAATGCTTGCTTCGCGACGAAACTTGGGCTCACTCAGGCCGAGTTGGCTAAGTTGACCGGCATTGATCGACATGCATTTTATAGGCGCTCGGGTTTGCTCAAACTTGATGAAGCAGCTCGCCCATTAATGAGCATCCTCAACCTAGCAAGCGAGATGACTGGATCTGATCAGCGTGCGGCTCTTTGGTTTAAACATCAACCAATTCCTGGTTGGGCCGGAAAAACGGCGTTTGATTTGGTGTCGGAGCGCAAATCTGACAGAGTTCTTGCCTATTTGAAGTCGGTCCAATCAGGTGTCTATTCATAGATAGATCTGCAGCGTTCGGGTTGGCACATTTCTGGCCAGTCGGCACTTGCTGCAAGACTGCTTCCCATTTCTGCCATTCATTCAAACCGCTGCATTTTCAGCGACCAGATGACCTCACCGCGTTCAAACTGGAAGTTTGCCATAGCAAAAGAAACGACTGACACCGACCGAAACACCAAATCAAGCCTTGCCAATTGTGGGGGAGCCACCCTGTAAGCGCGTATGGTGGTGAAACAACAAGCCCAATAAACCTCCCAGACCGATCGCCACCGCATGCCCGGGTTTAGGATAACCTGCAGTCAGGAAATCAAGTGCCAGCCCAGGGATCAAGGCCAATGCGACCAAAACAACCCCGCGCATCCGATTGACTTCACGATGACAGATCAAAACGAGAGCAACTGCCGCCAAAGCAAAGACAGCTTGAGATGCGCCGGTTCCAACATCCCAGGGAGCCTCTATCCCAATCGGGCTGACATAGGTTGCCAATCCTCCCGCAAACAGCCAAATGACGAGTACTCTGGCCGGGCCTATCTTGCTCTCCACGAGAGAGCCGATAAGCAAAAGACAAACTGCATTATATAACATATGGCCTTGTTTGACATGAACGAGTTGGGCTGTGATCAATCGCCATAGTTCAAGATTCTTTATGTCAGCAAAAGTCGTTCCACCGTAGTCCCTGAGTGCGGCAACTCTGACTGTGCTAAACAGGCTCCCATTTGCGTCATATGCAACCGAGACTGAGGCAACTATGGTCGCCAAAGCAAGAATGGCGGATACAGATTTGATTGAAGGCTTAAGGGTTTGGCACATTTGAATAGCCGGAAATTGTCTTCTGAAGGAATCCGGAGTTTATTTGTAATTTTGTTTATTTTGAGGAATATCACTGGGAGTGTCCGACCTCAAAGGTCTATTCTTTTGCTTTTGGAAATTGCCTATTTTTCCTTTCCAAATCTGGCTCGATGAGGCCAAATGCAGTGCATTATCATCCAAAATCACTCATCCACATCGTGATTTGTAATCGCGGCCGATACCTGCCGTTCGGCGGGAGGCCCGCATTCTGGAAGCTGCCATTCGCGCAAACCGCAGCATTTCCAACCTGAGGAATTCAGCTAAGCGGACAAAAGAGACATTCGTCCAATTTGTTCAAATAGCAGCTTAGGGGGAGCACCAAGCCTACTAGATGCTGCTCCGTGCATGGTTGCAAAAGTCATGATTTTTGCAACACCAAAGTTGTAGGATTTGAGTGGAACTCAAATAATTAAGTCGGCAACTCTAGATTGATTTAATATCGTAGTTCAGTCAATGTAAGCGTTAGGTTCCACCATGCTGACTGCCAGATCATTACTTCAAAAGTCTCTTCTAAGTTTCCTATTTGTCGTCGCCTTAGTCACAACGGCTAATGCTCGTTTCATATCACCTGATTGGTACGATCCAACCCAACCCGGCGTCGGTACTAATCGATACGCCTATAGTCAGAATGATCCTGTAAATAGACTGGATCCCGGAGGCAATGATTCTTTTGGGTCAGGGAATCCACACGATGGATATGATTCCGATAACGATGGCCATAGCAACCACGCAGGGGGATGGGATAACGATAATGATAATGACGTAAGTTACCGCAACCCAAAAAGCGATCCTTTAAGGAACGGTGGTGGATATGACGATGTTGTAAGATATGGCGAAAATAGCAGCGACAAGAAACGACATCGCGGACTACAGTCCGTTGCGAAAACCTACGGCCATTCAAAAGGTACACGCGCTTATCAAGAAGCAGAACGGCATATAATTTATGAGAGCCAATCCCGTAGAAACGTACGAACCGCAATTGAGCTCGGATCTTACATTGTAGGCGCAGGAGAGGCAGCGCTTGCTGCCCGCAGTTTACATACTATCCTTAGAGCTGGTCCAACCATTGCTCTTTCAAAGGCTAGATTCGGTCACACTTTCTCCAAACATGGGCAGAATGCTACGGACTATCTTACGAACAGAGCGCGTGGATCTGGTATGCCTCAAGGACAGTTCTTAGACGACCAAGCAGCTGCGAGGCTTATACAGCGAAATTTAAAAGGGCTGACTAATGGCCCTGTTTCTGTACCAGTACCTAGAGGTTTCAAAGCTAGGATCATTAATCCAAATGGCTCCTATAGCACTCCTCGGTCGATCAGATTGGTGCCAGGTGGGAAAGGCGTTAAAACATCATATCCGGAGCCATGAAATGTGGTATTCAAAGAAAGATGCACAAACTTATCTAAATCAAGCACTAGCTCTTTCAGCTACAGGAAGAGAGCAAGACTGGGAAATAGAGCTTTCGGATCCCAACCGAGTGGCCGAGTTTGTGGAGTTCTACAACGACCACGACTTGTCGAAAGATCAAAAACAAGCGTTAATGTCTCTCATCATTTCCTCATTTGAGGATGCAATGCATCAGAATATTTTTGACAATACGTCGTGGCAACTAGCCCGAAAAATAATCATGGAAGAATTTAAATTGCATCAAGACGTGATCAAGCAATGGTTAGGAGAAGAAAGCAATGAGTTCTTAATCTCGGAACTCCTGCGAGATTGTTGGTAAGAAGATCTCGGTATTACTAGTGTTTTCTTCAGATGTAAGGCTAAACAAAAACTCATCCGTCGTTTTTAAAAAGCTAATCGGAGGTGTGTGATTTTCTATTGCGGACGTTGGACACCACTGCAACATCATGCAAAATGGGCTCTTTTGGT
This sequence comes from uncultured Cohaesibacter sp., assembly GCF_963677725.1. Taxonomy (NCBI): domain Bacteria; kingdom Pseudomonadati; phylum Pseudomonadota; class Alphaproteobacteria; order Hyphomicrobiales; family Cohaesibacteraceae; genus Cohaesibacter; species uncultured Cohaesibacter sp. The sequence goes on along the minus strand of NZ_OY782507.1, from coordinate 3,444,278 downwards.
GAATTCGCTGCACGATCAACGAACTCTAACTATGCGGACGAACCGGGTATTGGATACTGGTTCACAATGGCCGCTTCCGGTTTCCGCATCTGGATACGACGGCCTTAATCTGCATACAGTAGCCGATAGCGTATAAAGCCTTCTGCTTTGGGGTTAGCCGCTCGCGGGTATTCCCAAGACTGCGATGGCAAAGGTGATAACAGCCAGGAAACCAAACCATTTTTCTCTTCCGCTGTCGCCGTTGTGTCTTGCGACAAGAACCGCCACTACACATTGCAATGCATAAAATAACGCAAAGGCGCGCGAAGCGAGGGTGACGATGGAAACCACATCTGTCGCCCAAATCACACAGACCGCCACGGCACCAATGACCAGATAGGCGTGTTTTGAACTGATGTGCCCTCGGGTGGTTGAGCTCACCAGCCCGCTAGCACCGATTGAGTCTGCAACGGAAGCGCTAAATTGACTAGCGATCGCACCAGCTGTTACCACAAAAGGCAGCCACGGCGACACCCGCCCAATCACATCGATGAATCCCGCAACATCCGCTTTGGACGTGAAAAAAGGAAACAGTGGGATCATCAGAATGAAGAAAACCACGTAAACCAACGATGACGTGATCTGAGCTGTCTTCATCGCAGATATGCGAGCCTTTCCACCATACATCTGGCCCATAAAACGTGTGGTCTCGAAGCCCTGAACGATAATCAAGAGGCCCATAAGGAATCGAAACGTGTCCCAATTAATTACGTGTTTTTTGGTTGCGGCTGCCGTCCAGCTATAGGGCTCGGGCAAAGTGAGCCCAAAGATGATGAGGGACACAAGCAACGCGGCAATCGCAGCAAGGTTGGCGCTAACCGTGAACTTCTCAGCCCGCTCGACACCTTCCAACCCTTTTGTAGCACCAACAACGCAAATGGCTGAGATCATTGCCGTCGCCACAGCCTTGCCCAGAAACGGGTCGCTCCAACCGAGCAATTTCAAACCAAATGCCGATAGCAGAACCAAATAGTATGCCACGGAGATGAAATAGGCTCCGATAAGAACCAGATGCGACAGGGTCTCAATCGACTTGATTGGATGGCCAACCTCAGCTGTGTCAAAGATGGGTTCACCCTTTGCGATATTGTATCGAATAGCTCCACCGATCAGGAAGGCAAGAGACGTTAATCCAACGACAGCCAGCACAGCCCAAATACCAATCGCACTTGCCAAGAGCGGAACCGAAACCAAGAAACCGCTGCCAATGATCGAAGCCAAAGGTGTAACTGTCGCCGACCATCCTTTGTTGTTTCGTACCGGACCGCTGACCAGAATGCCAAATGCAATCATCAGTACTGCAATCATTATAAAATCAAGCGTTGTCATAATAATTATCCTTTCAACGAACGAGACCAATGGTTGCAATTACACTGTTCCAGATGCGTTGGTGTTTCGACCATGCGAGGATCTGCTTCAATTAAACGGGGACGGACCGTGCAAAATGATCGACCTGTCTATCTCATATTGATGGTGTGACAGTAACATCTTGCTAAAGGATGTCATTTCCGTAGTTCAGACCAAATTCTGCTTTCACGCCACAGAGCGGCTGATCAACCCCACTTGAGTGGTCTATTATGAAATTTATAGCATTGCCAGCCTCTGTTCCATCTCAATGATGATTTCTGATACAGGGGGGCGGCAGCCCATTTCGAAAAACGAGTTAGACCGAGGCTGAATTGTTAGAGCCTCGGTCAATTGCCGTTTAGCATCGCGCCCGATTGAGGTGGTGGGGATTGTCACTGTGGGCGGGAAGCGGGCTTGCGGCAATGCAGCATTGAATTTCAAGCAGTATGAACTGAGCTTACATTCGATGACGCTTCTTTCCAAAGTCGCCTGAACAGCTCCACTCGAATGGCACGCAAATTCATGTCCGTTGAGACTATTAATGGCGTGAGCGCATTCCCACGACGGCCACAACCGGCACCCAATCCGTATCCCGGATACAAGTCAGCCAAATCCAGCTAACAATCTCTATTGCAATCTACAGTCGCCTGTACATTCGCGCCCTCAAGCCGCGTCACCCCTTTGGTCTCTTCAATAAACTTGGCTCTTGTTCTTCAAGATAAGCTTCTTCTGCATCCGTAAGCTCGATGCGCTCATAGCCGGTGATCATAGTGCGGATATAATGAAAGACCGTCTTGCCGGTGGTCGTCATGTAGACGTGGATAACGACAAACGTGACCATAGCAAAGGCTGCTGCTGTATGCAGGAACACCACTGCGGTGAATATCTGTGCCCCATTTTCAACGTGAGACCACAATCCATGGAGCAGATATGCGATGCCAGTAAGCCAAAGTGCTGGACCAATAACGACCATAAAGGTGAGATAAGCGAGCGACTGCAGTGCATTCTGCTTGCGCTTGAGGGTTTTCGAATAGGGATGCGGTGCCCCCGTAATGATGCCATAGGCATAAAACTTGACCACCGCGAACAGGCCTTTGTTTTTAGGCAAATAGTGGCGCCATTGACCAGTGGTGAAGTTCCAGAATGTCGTGAAGAGCCACAGGATGATCAAAGCGATAGCGGCAAAAGTATGCACCTTTACGGCAAGTGGGAAGGGCGCAAAACCAAACGTGCCATGCAGATTAAAGCCCGAAATTGCGAGGATGAAAATCAGCAGCGCTTGAGACCAATGCCAGAAGCGTTCGTAGCGTGTGTAAATCTTAACGGCCCGCTTGGTCGGATTGGCTTCTTGCACCGGATCCTGCGGCATGGTTGGAGAGGTGATGTCTGTCATGAAGGTCTCCTATGCCTCTTTGTTGCGATTGCGGAAGATAATGCGCAGCAGGCCATGGAAGAGGACGCCGAGCAGCGTGAGTCCGAAGATTGAATAGCCGATAAGGTCAAGCCATTTGAAGGAGTCGCGACCCGGCATATAAACCCCGGTGATGCCAGCCAGACGGCTTTGCTTGGTGTGGCATTCGGCACAGCGTACGGCGTCTTCCTTTGGTGCAACCATGTGTGTGATCGGCCAGTACATGTGGGTGTCGACAAAGCCCAACTTGCCGGAGAAGTCCCTGCCAATATAGTCCATGGCAGCGGGCACCGATTTGCTCCAGTCAAAGCCTGTCCAGAGGGCGGTATCGTCGTTGCCGAAAACATGGTTGTAGACTAGTTGGTTTTTCTCGGCATCGAAAGGCTGTCTGGAGTGCATGCGTTTGAAGGGCCAAATGCGAGATTTTCCATCATCTGGTGACCCATGCAGAGCGTTCAACTCAACAACCTTGGTCGGATCGATCTTGTCGTCCAGGGTCTTGTAGGTGTAATTGCCGTTGAACCAGGCATAGTGCGGTCGCACATTCTCCTCATATTTGAAATCGCCCTTGGTGGAGAGATAGATGTTATGACCGTGGTCGTCCTTGATGGAGTATGGCTTGCCGTCTTTGAGCTTACCGGCAGTTGACCAATCCCAAAGGATTTTTGTCGCAACCCCTCCGCGCGCAAATTCCGGAATATGGCAAGTTTGACAGGCTACCGTGTCTGTATGATCGTTCAGTTTTATGCCCATCAGATTGTCGCCTTTGTGGGGACGTTCTGAGTGGCAGCTTTCACATGATGCGGTCGGTTCCATCAGCCCCGCCAATTGATCCAGTTGCCGGATCTTGGCGGTTTTGGTCTCATGGCCATCTTTGGTCGTGGTGCTGGGCTTGGCTTCTCCCTGATAGCGTGAACCGGGCCATTGGTGACCGGAGCCGGAGTGGCAGGCCGTACAGGCCATGTTCAATCCGTCTTCGCGCATATGCACATCAAGCTTGACGTCGGGATGGTTCAGGGAACTATCCAGATCCCCGTGTTTCACCCCATCACCACCACCGCCATAATAGTGACAGGATCCGCAATTCTGACGTTGCGGGCTTGTGACCGACTGGGCCGCTTTGCTCAAGTTCGGCGGTTGAACGATTTTGCCATTCCAAGGGGTCGGTTCATACAGTGGATGCCCGGCCTTGGTGGGAAATTTGCTGTAGAGTTTGGTATCGGCATGGCAGACGAGACAATCAACGGCTTCTGGCTCCGATGGCGGGGCCTTGCGCACATCTTCCCAACCATAGCCAGCGTGACAAGACGTACAGCGTGGCTCATTGGAAGCCACATTGCCGCAAAAGGCATTGATGACGTTCTTTTTGCCGAGAGTCTGGCCCGTTTCTTCGTTTTTGAATTCCCATTTCCAATGAATGGAATCATGGATCTGATCTGCCGCTTCGGTATGGCAACGCAAGCAAGCCTTGGTCACTTCGGGTCCAGATTTGAATTCCTGTTGAAGGATTTCGAATTTGGAGTGATCGGCTGTCTTGCCTAAAGCTTTGCCTGAGAGTTGCAAGCTCTTGTCACTCGCATGGACAATGTTCGCGCTCCATATAAGCGAAAGCGTGAATATGAGCATTGCCATCGAACCGGCTTCAAGGCGATGAGACGGCTTGGAACAGTTGGACGAAAAATATCTCGCGTTACCTGCCATTTGGTCCTCCCGATGGCTGGGCTATAAGGTCTGCGAAGCTTTCCCGAAATGGAGGTCCTATCTATTAAGGCTTGTTTCGGCCAATCGTCATTTCGGGCGGCTTCGGATTGCGCGCGTTTAAGAAGAATATAAAATACTTATTTTAAAAACCGCTACGGCTTTGTTCGGGGCAAACTGTCACATAGCGGTTCGATTTAAGACGAAAGTTGATTCTGTTGATGTCTGGATATGGGGAAGGATGGGCACATAATTTCCCTTAGGAATTAAATGCCCATAAATGGAAATAACTACCCATTTTGGTGGGCACCATGTGCCTACAGATTATTAAGTCATTGAAATATAATCAGGAGTAGTTGGCACTAATATTGCAATCAAATATGGCACCTACCTTCCATACTTGAGCAGTACTATGAGTATATCCTTCATTGCATCTGGTTATAGCGGTCTATCTTCGACAGCTTCCGTGGGGCGAGCAACTTCGACAAAGACCGCATCAACTGAAAAACCCAGTTCAGCAATGTCGCAATCCGTCCGCGAAATGAGAACCGCAGATCCCTCCGGCATCAACCGGGAAATCAAAGTCAACGGCAAGGTGATCGGGTTTATTTACAATAGCGGTGTGACGGCTATCGAGAACGAGCAGTCTCAGTTAACGGAAAAACTGGGTTGGAATAGCCTGACGGGTACGAGTTTCGAAATCAGTACAGCTTCGACAGCCATGACCCAGACCGAATTTGAAAGCTGGCATTCCTCAAGAGATAATTCAACTGGACGACATGTAGACATGTGCGTTCAGAAAAACGCATTTCTATTCCATATTGGAGATCCACAATGATTAGCAACGTCGCCAGCTCACTTGGTCCCGAGCTATCAGCATTATACAACCTAAAGCCAGAGAAGTTAGGTCAAAGTAGTTCCTGGAGCGAAGAGCGACTTGAAGATGCGCTGGACACCGCAGTCACACTTAAGCGAAATGATGAAAAGTGGGAATCAGCACTGCCGGGCAGGCTCGCTCAATCTCAAATTGCGTACAATACCCAAACTCAAATGTTGGCCGAACAGGAAAGCGCAGCAACTCCGGAACAAGAACAAAAATTGCAAAATTTACATCGATCTATCGATTATTATCAAAGAGAGATAGCAAAATATAACGACCCTGACCGCATTGATACAAATGATATGTTTATGCGGATTATATCAGCAAGATCTGGACTTGATGCCGACACGGTTGAGGCGATGTTTAAGGAAAAACTGGATGAGAGTGCTTGAAGAAAGACGAGCCAGACAGGTGATAACCGGCTCGCCACATTAGAAACCCCTCAACTGCACCCGCTGATATCGCAATAGAAGGTACCGATACCAGGTTCATATTCTATATCGTCGGTTCCGATAAAGAAGCGGCAGATATAATAAGCGACCATTCAAAGTCTCAGTTTTCAGAATACGAGCTGATGCAATGGCAACAACCCGGCCCCAAGATGCGCCGGGTCTCCGGGCAGCGCACTGACAATGAGTGAGGGGCGCGGCAAGCGCTTGTCTCGAAACGCACCGCCCGCCGCTTCCATCAATAGAAGCCGCAGGGCATCGGGGGCTTCCCCACCAAAGAAAATGGCCTCTGGATCAACTGTGGCTTGAAGCGCCCTGAGCGCCAGATGCAGTTGCGGTTTGACCTGTTCGAGCCATTCAGCAACGCCGGGCCAATCCGCATCAAAGCGCGATGTCATGTCCATCACGCCATCCAGCTGCATGCCCCTTTCAGTAAGGGTCCGCAATAGACCTGAAAGCGCCGGTCGCTTGTCCAGTTCATCGGCAAGATAGAGCGCACCGATTTCCCCCGCATTGCCATGCCCGCCCAGAAACGGGCGGTTGCCGGAATAGATCCCGGCACCGAAGCCGTGGTTGAACGAGAGATAGGTGAGCGTGTCACAGCCCTGCCCTGCGCCAAGATAATATTCAGCAAGCGCACTGGCCGTTGCGTTGTTTTCTGCAAAAGCAGGAAGCGCGAGCGCCTTGGAGAGATAAGCTTCCAGCGGCAAATCCTGCCAGGCAGCCAAAAGCTCCGGCGGCTGGAACAAGTCATCCGGCCCGGTGCGAAATCCCTGCATGGAGATACCGATGCCGATAATGGTCCTCTCGCCGATACCCTGTTTGCGCCATTCCGCGATTTTCTGGCGAACCAGTTCAACCACCTGGTCTGGCCTTGAGGCAGCAAGCGGAGCGGTCTCCTGCGCCACAGGCTCACCAGACAGGTCGAGCAAGCAAAGCCGGACGTGATCGGTGCTGATGGACAGACCAATCGAGGCATAGCGATTTGGATTGATCGACACCATCGGGCTTGGCTTGCCGCGTCCCGCAATCACCGCTTCTCCAAACTGGAGAAAGCCATGCTGTTCGAGATTATCGACAATGCGATGAACCGTCTGCTGCGCCAGCTCGGTCTGCCGCGTGATCTCGGATCGGGCAATGGGGCCCGCATGCTTGATCGCAGCCATGATCTTGCGTTCGCTCTGACCTAGCAAGTCTTTCACGGGGAGACCTCCTTCAAATTGCATTCAGCATCCCATCCTTATCTGCGGTGTACTGATGTCCCATTCTCGCCTCGACATCGCATCGGATCAAGTGATTTTTACTTGACACGGGTAATATTATTATTACTATTCATGGGTAATAAATAGCAATTCTGGGGAGGGAACATGATTGCCATCAGCCTGCGCGACCTGTCGAAAACATTCGGGACCTTCAAAGCCTTGTCGGAATTGTCCCTTGATGTGGAATCGGGCGAGTTTCTGACGCTTTTGGGACCGTCGGGATGTGGCAAGACCACACTCCTCAAACTCATCTCCGGCTTTCTGGACCCCACCAGTGGCAGCATCAGCATTGATGGCAAGGATGTCACCAACGTGCCGCCTGAAGCGCGGGACACGGCGCTGTGTTTCCAGTCCTATGCGCTTTTCCCCCACTTGACCGTGCGCGCCAATCTTGAATTCGGGCTGCGCCAGAAGAAATTGCCCGCCAAGGAAAGAGACGCGCGTGTCGCCGATGTGGCCGCAAAGCTCGACCTTGAAAAACAGATGGATCGCCTGCCCAACCAGCTCTCGGGCGGCCAGCAGCAGCGTGTTTCTCTGGGACGTGCGCTGGTCATGCGACCAAGCGTCATCCTGTTTGATGAGCCCCTGTCGAACCTTGATGCCAAACTGCGCGATCAGGTGCGCATCGAGATCCGGCGCATCCAGCGGGAATATGGCCTGACGGCCATTTATGTCACCCATGATCAGGCAGAAGCCTTGGCCATGTCCGACAGGATTGTTGTGCTTAATGAAGGCCGCATGGAACAGGTCGACACGCCAGAGACAATCTACTCCCGACCTCGAACCGGTTTTGTTGCAGATTTCATTGGCGATGCGAATGTGGTCGAGGGTGTTGTCGGCCAGAAGCGCGAAGCTGGTCATTGGGACGTCAGCACGCCAGTCGGCACGTTGCTGGTCGCCGCAGATCAGCTCAACCAGGGTCAGGCGATTTCCCTTGGCTGGCGCCCTGAAAAGGTCGCGCTCGGCGCAGGTCCCCTCACCGGAATTGTCCAGAACAGGGCTTTTCAGGGGCACTATACGGATCTGATGATCGCCACCGATGGCTATGTCCATCGGATACAAGTCACCGAAAACTCGGCAAAAGAAGGCGATACAGTCCAGTTCGCCATCCCGACGGACCACATCATCATTCTGGAGGCCGGGTCATGACACTGCGCCGCTGGCTTCTGGTCATTGTGCTGCTGCTCCCCGGCCTTGGGCTCATTCTTTGGCTGATGGGCACCGTGGTCTATATCGCGGTTGCACAGTCCTTCGGGCTTTATGCCATCAACGGCGAAAGCCAACTCACCCTTGCTTTCTGGTCAGATCTCTTCGGGCGCAAGATTTTCTCCCGATCGATCCAGTATTCGATCTATATCGGCGTCTTGAGCGCCGTCTTCTCGGTCGCGCTCGCCTATCCGCTGGCCATTTGGCTGCGCAAGCCCTTTCCCGGCTCTATGGCCATCGGTGCCATCCTGAAAGCGCCCATGCTCGTGCATGGCCTCGTCGCCGCTTTCCTGTTCATCAACATCATTGCCTATCACGGCCTGTTCAACCAGTTCATGATGTGGCTGGGAATCTGGGACAGCCCCCACAGGCTGCAAAATGACCGCAACGCCATAGGCGTCCTCTTGCTGCAAACATGGAAGCAGATGCCGTTTGCCCTGCTGCTGCTGACCGGCGCGGTACAGGGGATTTCGGATGATGTGCTGGACGCTGCACGCGATCTGGGAGCCGGATCATGGGACCGGTTCCGCAAGGTGATTGCGCCCCTCACCGTTTCGGGCATGCAGGCCGCCATGGTCATCATCTTCATCGGCGCATTGGCAGATTTCAGCTTTCAGACCATTGCCGGTCCCATCAACCGTCAGTCCCTCTCCCAGCTTATGGTGAGTTTCAAGGGACGGGGTGACTGGCATTCGGCAGCCGTGGTGGGCGTATCGATGATTGTCATCGCCCTTGTCGGCTCGGCCATCCTTGCCTTCCTCTCTCGCCTCATTCTCAAGGGGAGTAGCAAATGAGCCAGTCCCGCATCAACCGTATCCTCATGGGACTGGTGGTCACCGTATCCATCATCTGGCTGGTCATCCCCTTCGCCATGGCGATCCTCTGGTCTCTGGTCGATCCATCCGAACCATGGACCGCAGGCACCTTGTTACCGCCCGCCATGTCGTTTCATCGCTGGGTGGACATGTGGCAGAATTCCTCGCTCA
>NZ_OY782507.1:3120000-3130000 GCF_963677725.1 uncultured Cohaesibacter sp. | reverse complement strand
ATCCCAGCACTTGGCCGAACAAGTCAGAAATCAATTGGGGTTGCACCATCTTCAACACACCCAGCAAGCCCGGCCCGGAAAAAAACAGTGCCAATATGGTGATGAAAGACACCAGCCACGGCAGCATGGGTCGCAACGCCTTATTTGGGGGCCGCTTGGGCATAGAAACATAAAGAAAACCCAAAGAAACAAGAGCCACCGCATCAAACAGAAAAACATAGAGCATCAATGACGTCGGCACGACCAGCAAGTAGAGCGTTCGCACGCTGATCGCAAAGCCCCAGAAGAAGACCAGCATATTTCGAGCATGGAGGCTGAAGCCCTCCTTGTGCAGAGCCCGCTCATAGCGAGAAATGTCAGCATTGAAGGCACTCAAAAGATCGGGACGCTCAGCCCCACCGCTGCCATAGGGCTGTAGATCGGGATAAAGAGCAAAAGCAGCGCGATCAGCGAAGAATTCTCGCGCCTTCAAATAAGAGATCAGCATCCCGTAGAAACAACCAATCACACAAAGGACGATAACAATCGTGAAAAGAGCAGCCAACACCAATGTGCCATAACCAGCCCCCGGTGAGTGCGCCAAAAACACGGACATGGAACCAACCAGGGGGAAGGCAAAGACTAGGAAGGCAACGACATAGCCGCGGATCGCCACCTGAAAGACCGAATTGGCCAGATTGTCCCTAGCGACCGCGTGGGCATATTCGTGGGCCATGAAGAAACGTAGAACCCTTTGCTGATTCTCCGACGGCTTGCCTTTGATGATGCGTGAGACCTGCCCTTTGGGGGCATAGAAAACCCCTCGTAGCGAAAAGAAGTCATTGCTGACCATACCTTTTCCAGCAAGCGGAATGGCAATATCGCGGAAGGAACCAAACACTGAAAGCAAATGTGTTGCCACATCAGTCGCGGCCGGAATGGTCAGCAACGATTGTCCTTGCGGCCTTTGATAGCGCCGATAATGCCCCACCATCAACACAATCGCCAACATCAACAAGATCCCCCATGCCAACGGATCGGACGAAAGCGTACCACGCAGACTCTCCAATCGCTCAGGAGCGCCCGCCAGCCAAATGGGAATCGTCTGCGGCTGCTGGGTAAATACGAGATATATTTCCGGCCCGAGTCGCCCAATTGCTCTAAAGGCGTCCAAGCCGTGCAAAAAGGTAACGAGCAAAAAGAGCGAAGAAACAGCCCCAATCAAGGCAAAGCCAATCAGACTGCCCAAACTGCCACCCGACAAGATCATGCGCCGAACCTGATCGGCAGATTTGAGGTCGTCAGGATCAATTGATTGCATCACAACACAGCTCCCCAACAGCTATCGCTCATGTCATGCAACACTTAAGAGAACCAAAGCAGACAACACAACCAATTTCATCTTTTGGCTCCATTTCTTGCGAGACATCAGCAAAGCAGCCGATGAAAATGCAGGCTGCCCGCCTCAAGCGAAGGCAACATAGCGCGCTGCAATTGCTTAAAAATCAATCAAACTTACACATTTGCACAAAAAATAATCACCTCTCGACGCAAACATGTCACTTTTGGAATGAGACACTCTGCTCAAAACGGCTTGAATGCGGCTTCTAATGGCGGCAGGGACGCATTTGTGTCTCTTTCGATGCATCTGGCACAGCCCTTGCAATTCTTAATAATTCCTGAGCGAGAGAAGGTCGAACCAAGTGCGCTGCAAAATCTCAATCCTCCCACACGCAAAAGCGCCGAACAGGCGTCTCCTTACGGAGGCGTGAGAGATGAATGCAGCCCTTTTCCCCCTCAGCGCCGAGCACACATCCCCCCTCTCCGCCTCCTCCTCCCGGGCGGAACGGGCCGTTGGTGAAGGCCGTATAAGCCTCAAGCTCGGCGCTGAGGGCGTGACAAAACTTGATCGCCTCTATCAGCAAGGCAGTGCCAAGATTCGCTTGCCCCGGATCTATGGCTCGAACGCAATCGAAGCGGTACTGATCAACAGCTCCGGCGGCCTGACCGGAGGCGACCGCCTCAGTTGGGACATCAAGGCAGCAGGCGGCACGCAGGGTGTTGCAACGACGCAGGCTTGCGAGAAAATCTACAAATCCGCTGAAGGCCCCGCCGAGCTCACCACAACCATCTCTGTGGCCGACGGCGCCCGCTTTGACTGGTTGCCGCAAGAAAGCATCCTGTTTGACCGCGCCCGGTTGAACCGCCAAATGCATGTTGAGCTGACTGGCTCGGCTCGATTTCTGGGCCTTGAAGCCGTGCTGCTGGGGCGCTTGGCCATGGGCGAGCAAGTCCATGACATCAGTTTTACGGACCGTTGGACAATCCGCCGCGACAATCGGCTGATCCATGCGGATGCCCTCTCGTTCCAGGGCGATGTCACTGCCTTTGGCAAATCTCCAGCCACCTTGTTTGGCCATCAGGCCTTCGCCAATCTTTGCTATTGCGGCCCGGAAGACAGCGACCATCTCGACCTCATCGTCAAAGACGCCCGCGCCTTGGCTGCATCTTTTGCTGATTGCCATATCGGCCTGTCCGCAATGGCGGGAAAAATCATTTTGCGCATGACCGCGCCCGACGGACTTCAGCTTCGCGCCGCGCTCACTCCGCTCATCGCCCTGTTTCGGTCCGGAGCCCCCCTTCCGCGCGTCTGGACCACCTGAAAAAAACTTGAAAAGAAAAGAGAAGAGGAAGCGTCATGAACTTGACCCCGAGGGAGAAAGACAAACTTCTCATCGCCATGGCAGCGATGGTGGCCCGCCGCCGTCTCGAACGTGGCGTGCGCCTCAACCATCCCGAAGCCATTGCCCTGATCAGCGACTTCATCGTCGAAGGGGCCCGCGATGGCCGCACCGTGGCCGATTTGATGGAAGCCGGAGCTCATATCCTCACCCGCGATCAGGTGATGGAAGGCATCCCCGAAATGATCCATGACATTCAGGTCGAAGCAACCTTCCCTGACGGGGTGAAGCTCGTCACTGTCCACGAACCGATCCGATAGGAGGCGACCATGATTCCAGGTGAAATCATCACCGCAGCCGGTGACATTGAACTCAACAAAGGCCTTGAGGTCATCGAATTGTCCGTCTCCAACACCGGCGACCGTCCGGTGCAGGTCGGCTCCCACTATCATTTCTATGAGACCAACCCGGCCCTGTCCTTTGATCGCGAAACCGCACGCGGCATGCGGCTCGACATTGCATCGGGCACCGCCGTGCGCTTCGAGCCCGGCCAGACACGGATGGTCAACCTCATTCCCCTTTCCGGCAAACGCGAAGTCTATGGCTTTCGTGGCGACATCGGAGGCGCACTCTAATGGCAATTTCTCTTTCCCGCGCAGCCTATGCCGACATATTCGGCCCGACCACTGGCGACAAGGTACGACTTGCGGACACTGAACTGTTCATCGAGGTCGAGAAGGATTTCACCCGCTATGGCGAAGAGGTCAAGTTTGGCGGTGGCAAAGTCATCCGCGACGGCATGGGCCAGTCTCAGGTCGCCCGCGCTGATGGCGCCGTCGATACGGTCATCACCAATGCACTGATCGTTGATCACACAGGCATTTACAAAGCCGACATTGGCCTGAAAAACGGCGTCATCGAAGCGATCGGCAAAGCTGGCAACCCTGACACCCAGGATGGCGTCACCATCATCATCGGCCCCGGCACCGAAGCCATTGCTGGCGAAGGCAAGATCCTGACAGCCGGTGGCATGGACGCCCATATTCACTTCATTTGCCCCCAGCAGATCGAGGAGGCACTGATGTCCGGCATCACTACGATGCTCGGAGGGGGTACAGGTCCAGCCCATGGCACTCTGGCGACGACCTGTACCCCTGGCCCTTGGCACATTGCACGGATGATCGAAGCGTCCGACGCCTTCCCGATGAATCTGGCCTATGCAGGCAAGGGCAATGCCTCCCACCCAAAAGCACTGGAAGAAATGCTGCTGGGCGGAGCGGCGGCTCTGAAACTGCACGAAGACTGGGGCACGACACCCGCAGCGATCGACAATTGCCTGACAGTTGCCGACGCCTATGATGTGCAAGTGATGATCCATACCGACACACTTAATGAATCAGGTTTTGTCGAAAGTACAGTGGATGCTTTCAAGGGCCGCACCATCCATGCCTTCCATACCGAAGGGGCCGGCGGCGGTCATGCGCCGGACATCATCAAGATCTGCGGCATGGAGAATGTGATCCCCTCCTCCACCAATCCGACCCGACCCTACACCGCCAACACGGTGGCCGAGCATCTCGACATGCTGATGGTCTGCCATCATCTGGATGCCAACATCCCAGAAGATGTCGCCTTTGCCGAAAGCCGAATCCGCAAGGAAACCATCGCTGCGGAAGACATCCTGCATGATATGGGAGCCTTCTCGATCATTTCTTCGGACAGTCAGGCCATGGGCCGTGTCGGCGAGGTGATCATCCGCACCTGGCAGACCGCTGACAAAATGAAAAAGCAACGTGGCCCTCTCACACAGGAAACCGGCGACAACGACAATGAGCGCGTCAAACGCTATATCGCCAAATACACCATCAACCCGGCCATCGCCCAAGGGGTCTCCAAGCATATTGGTTCTATCGAGCCTGGCAAACGCGCCGATCTGGTCCTGTGGAACCCGGCTTTCTTTGGCGTAAAACCGGACATGATACTGATTGGCGGCACCATTGCGGCCGCTCCGATGGGCGATCCGAATGCATCGATCCCGACACCGCAGCCGGTACATTATCGCCCGATGTTTGGTGCTTACGGCAAGGCCCTGACCAACAGCTCCGTCACGTTTGTCTCACAAGCAGCCATCGAAGCGGATCTTGCCAATAAGCTCGGCACAGCGAAGACCATGCTGCCGGTTGAAAATACCCGTTCGGGCATTTCCAAAGCCTCAATGAAACTGAATGATGCAACGCCGCATGTCGAGGTGGATCCTGAAACCTATGAAGTTCGCGCGGATGGAGAAGTCCTCACCTGTAAACCGGCTGACACAGTTTCGATGGCACAACGCTACTTCCTGTTCTAATGTCGCACTCACTGAGTCCCCCTTAGAACACAAACAATAATAAGGAATAGCTTCATGCCAATCGTAGAAGCCAAAAACGTGTTGCCCAAGGGCAGCTGGCAGGACACACCCGCCGACACCATCACACTGGAAGAAGAAGACCGCTTTCGCCGTCGCATTCTGCTCACCACCGATGGCGGTTATGACTTTCTTCTCTCTCTGCCTTCCGCCGAACGGCTGGAACATGGGGACGGATTGCAGCTGACCGACGGTCGTATCATTGAGGTACGGGCCCAGCCCGAACCGCTCTATGAAGTACGACCAACAGCCGCAACGGATCTGGTGACCCTCGCATGGCATCTGGGCAATCGGCATCAGCCAACCCAGATTTTCAGCGATCATCTGCGTATCCGACAGGACGCGGTCATCGCCGATATGCTGATCGGACTGGGCGGCGAATTGCGCAAGGTTTCAGCGCATTTCTCGCCAGTTTCAGGTGCCTATAAGCGCGACGTTGGTCACAACCACCATCCGGACCAAGAGGCCGCAAAAGAGCATGCCCATTGAGGTGACATCCATCACGGCCCATAGGAACCAGACCACACCGCCTCTGCCTGAAGGAGCCGCTTTGCTGCGGCTCCTGACATGGTTGTCCCCGGCCTTCCCCATCGGTGCCTTCAGCTATAGCCATGGCCTTGAATCGGCCATCGCGTCAGGCAGCGTGCACGATCAGGCCAGCATGCAAGATTGGCTCTTCAATCTTGTTGAGCGGGGCAGTGGATGGAGTGATTCGGTGCTCCTTGCCCATGCTTGGCGCTGTGATGATGATTCGCTTCAAGCCCTTCTATCTTTAAATGAATTCGCGTTGGCTCTGGCCCCGAGCGCCGAACGATTGGCTGAAATTCATCAGCTCGGCGACGCCTTCTACAAGGCCAGCAAAACATGGCCGACGCCGCTCCACACTGCCCTTGAAAAAGCACTTGGTAACGCCGGTGATACGGCCTTTGCCCTGCCCATCATTGTCGGGGCAATTGCCCGGGCCCATGCCATTCCGCTCGAGGTGATTCTACCCGCTGCCACCCATGCTTTTCTGTCCAATCTGATTTCCGTCGCGATTCGCCTGGTACCCTTGGGCCAAAGTGATGGTCTTGCCCTGCAGGCCGCACTTGAAGAGCCGATTCTCGCAACCAGTGAGCGCGCAGCAACCGCCAGCCTTGATGACATTGGCACCGCGTGCCTCCTCTCCGACATCGCGGCCATGCAGCATGAAACCCTGACCACAAGGATCTTCCGATCATGAGCAACACTCTTTCAACCGCTCAGCAGCAAAAAGACCCGATTCGCATTGGCATAGGTGGACCGGTTGGTGTTGGCAAAACCACTCTTACGGAAAAACTCTGCCTCGCCCTGCGCGATCAATATTCCATCGCAGTGGTCACCAATGACATCTACACCAAGGAAGACGCCTTGGCTTTGGTCCGCAAACAGGCTTTGTCGGAAGATCGAATCATCGGTGTCGAGACTGGTGGCTGCCCACACACAGCGATTCGCGAAGACGCTTCAATCAATCTTGCGGCCATCGACACTTTGCGCGACCGCCATCCAGATCTCGACATCATTTTCGTCGAATCAGGGGGCGACAATCTGGCCGCAACATTTTCACCCGATCTCGTCGATCTTACCCTCTATGTTATTTCCGTTTGCCAGGGTGAAGACATTCCGCGCAAAGGCGGCCCAGCCATAACGCGCTCGGATCTGCTGATTCTCAATAAGATGGATTTGGCACCTTATGTTGGCGCCAATCTTCAAACCATGCAGGAAGACGCGAAAAAAGCCCGCGGCAGCAAGCCGTTCCAGTTCACCGATCTGCAACGTGGAGAAGGTTTGAACGCCGTGGCGACCTTTATCTGCAAGAAGTCTGGTCTCATAGACATGGCGGACGATTCGCAGGATGTCGCATAATCAAGCGTTTCCAACAGCAATTGACCAAAGAGGCTGATTCGCTTTTGGCGCACACGCACGGAATAAAAAATCTCTGTGTTGTTCAGCTTCCGCACCACTCGCCAAAGCTGATTCTTGCTTACCCTTTGGCTTTCATCGGCTGAGCAACTCAAATAGGGCCGCTTTCCTATTAAACAAATAGCGCTTTCCTTTGTGCCCCAAACAGTGCGTCAAAATGACCACCCACCCATTTCTGAAGCCGCGATTTTCATTATCGCGGTTTAAGCGATTGTTTTATCGACCAAATTCAACTCTTCTTTCGCTGCCTTATATTTCATATGCGATTTAATACATATACACTCAACCATATATACAATTGCTCAAATATAAAAACGGCCGCATACTCTCAAGCATGCAACAGACAAAATTTTTCCAATGCCTCAGTGATGAAACCAGATTGCGAACTCTGATTCTGTTCGAAGATGAGCCGGATTTGTGTGTGTGTGAACTTTCCCACGCCCTTGATCTACCGCAGCCAAAAATATCCCGGCATCTGGCAGCCATGCGAGATGCCGGGATTGTATCGGCGCGCCGACAGGCGCAATGGGTTTTCTACTCACTCAATCATCAAATGGATAACTGGCAAAAAGACATCATAGTGGCAGCGATCAATGGCAACCGGTCAGACAAAATCGCCGCAAAAGACCGAGCTCGGTTGGAGGATATGAAAAACCGCCCCACTCGCTGTGCCGGCGAAAACAGCAGGGCGTCCTAAAACACCAAACAGGACACCGAAAGAAATCTCATGCTTGAAATATTCACCAAACTGGCTGATCTGATCACCTATGAAGCCCTTGCTTTGGACCCAAGCACAAAACTGGGTGCTGCAATTCATTTCTTCATAGAGGATGTAACGAAGATTTTCGCGTTGCTGGCATTGGTCATTTTTCTCATTGGCTTTTTCCGATCCATGCTGACGCCCGAACGTGTTAGGAAAATCGTTTCTGACAAACCGCGTTATGTATCATACCCAATGGCAGTCGCTTTAGGTGCCATAACACCCTTCTGCTCCTGCTCATCAGTCCCACTTTTCATCGGTTTTCTTGAGGCAGGTATTCCCCTCGGCGTCACAATGGCATTTCTAATCGCGTCCCCCATGATCAACGAAATCGCAATCATAGTCTTGGCATCCACTGTCGGCTGGAAAATTGCGGGCCTTTATGTCGCCGCCGGACTGTTCGTCGGAATCGTTGGCGGGCTGCTGATAGAATATTTGAAACTGGAAAAATGGGTCGAAGACTATGTTTGGAAAATCAGAATGGGAGAAGTGCCAGTTCAAAGCATCGATAAAAGCGTGAAGGCCAGATTAAACTACGCCAAAGAGCAGGTCAGCGAAATTGTTGGTCGAATTTGGCTTTATGTCTTAGCAGGCGTGGCAATTGGGGCCTTGCTTCACGGTTTTGTTCCGCAAAATTTCTTCTCCACATATGCGGATGCGTCTAACCCACTGGCCGTCCCGATCGCGGTTCTATCAGGCATTCCTCTCTATTCCAACGCCACAGGCATTATCCCTGTGATCGATGCGCTGATGGGAAAAGGCGTTCCTTTGGGAACTTTGTTGGCATTGATGATGTCAGTCGCGGCAATCTCGTTGCCCGAAATGATAATCCTCAGAAAAGTTTTAAAACCACAGTTGATCGCAAGCTTTACCGGAATCTTGTTCGTCTCTTTCGTGGCGGTTGGCTACCTCTTCAACGCCATCATCTAGCACCAGATGAGCATTCAAACTGGCAAAGCAGATTTCAATTCAACAGTAAAAGGGAAAAACATGAAAGTTGTAAAAATATTGGGTTCTGGCTGTAAAAAATGCAATCAAACCGCAGAGATGATCGAGCAAAAAGCAAAGGAGCTAAACATCGAAATCAATCTGGAAAAAGTAACCGACATGGGTGACATTTTATCATATGGTGTCATGTCAACACCCGGCGTTGTTATTGATGAAAAAGTGGTCCACGCTGGCGGCTTACCAACAAAAGACTCCATTTCGGAGTGGCTTTTGTAGCCAATCCATTTTCCCGTTTTTTGGACGCAAAAACCCCGATCATGATTATGACCGGGGTTTTTTATATATTTTGCTTTTAACAGGCCTGGCGGCGACCTACTCTCCCGCGTCTTAAGACGAAGTACCATTGGCGCAGAGGCGTTTGACTACCGAGTTCGGGATGGGATCGGGTCTGGGAGCCTCGCCATGACCACCAGGCCGGTTAAAAGCAAAATTTGAGAAGCTGGTTTTTTTGGCTTTCGGCATTTCGTTACACGAATTGCCTTTCGCCTATTCCGCAATTGGCTTTGACCAATTGCTCTGAATGAACATTGATAAATGGGAGTGATCAAGCCGATCGAGCTATTAGTACCGGTAAGCTTCGTATGTTGCCATACTTCCACACCCGGCCTATCGACGTGGTGGTCTTCCACGGCTCTGATAGGGAGAACTTGTCTCAAGGTGGGCTTCCCGCTTAGATGCTTTCAGCGGTTATCCCTTCCGCACATAGCTACCCTGCAATGCGGCTGGCGCCACAACAGGTCCACCAGAGGTGCGTCCAACCCGGTCCTCTCGTACTAGGGTCAGCTCCTTTCAATTCTCCTGCGCCCACGGCAGATAGGGACCGAACTGTCTCACGACGTTCTGAACCCAGCTCACGTACCGCTTTAATTGGCGAACAGCCAAACCCTTGGGACCTGCTCCAGCCCCAGGATGCGATGAGCCGACATCGAGGTGCCAAACAATGCCGTCGATATGGACTCTTGGGCATCATCAGCCTGTTATCCCCGGAGTACCTTTTATCCGTTGAGCGATGGCCCTTCCACTCGGGACCACCGGATCACTATGACCGACTTTCGTCTCTGCTCGACTTGTCAGTCTCGCAGTCAGGCTGGCTTATGCCATTGCACTCGACGACCGATTTCCGACCGGTCTGAGCCAACCTTCGCGCGCCTCCGTTACTCTTTGGGAGGCGACCGCCCCAGTCAAACTACCCACCATGCGCTGTCCCGGATCCGGATAACGGACCGC